>PWMA01000131.1 GCA_003558335.1 Candidatus Methanofastidiosia archaeon
ACTGAGATAGAATTCGCCTCTCTTCACCAACTGTTCATTGTATATGGGCCAGTTTCTTTTCATGAACAGTTAGGGTTAGCAAAAGGTTTAAGCTTTACGGTCGAATTATTCAACAAAGCAAAAGTAAACAAAAGATATATAAATAGATGTTTAAAAGCCTAGTAAACTCGCTATTATTGGAGGATTATCATGTCGAGAAACAAAGGACTCGGAAAAAAGAAGAGACTGGGTAAGGCCATAGGTCAAAACAGAAGAGTTCCTGTTTGGGTTTGGGCCAAAACTAAATTAAAAATTAGATCACACCCAAAAAGAAGAAATTGGCGAAGGACTTCTCTTAGGAAGTAGAGGTGAGAACATTGGAAAACAATGAAGAGAGAATGTATGTAGTGCCTTTAAGAAAAGTTAAAGAAGCTCCTAGAACTAAAAGAGCGGCCAGAGCAACAAGAGCTTTGAGAGATTTTGTTATAAAACATTCAAAATGTGAGAATGTCAAAATTGATAAGGTACTAAATGAAAAGCTGTGGGAAAATGGAATTCAGAAATCCCCTTCAAAGATAAAGATTAGAATCGTAAAGAGCGAAGAAGGGGAAGAAAAAAGAGAAGTTGTTACTGCGTACCTTGCGGAGTAAAGCTAATGATAAAACAATTGAAGTTCAGTGGGAATCCCTTCGTTGGCATATTCAGTTTTACAAATAACAGTATCACCATCGCTAGAGAGGATATTGGAGATCATGCTGAAGCTCTAAAGGAAGTTTTAGAAACTGAATTACTATTAAGTACAGTTGCCAAAACAGATTTAGCTGGAATATACATTACAGGCAATAATAATGGGATTATACTTCCCTATGTTATCGAAAATGAAGAGTTTCAATTTATAGAGGATTTGGGAATAAATAGCTGTGTCCTAAATACTAAAGAAACTGCAATTGGAAATCTTGTCCTTTCAAATGATAAAGGAGCTATAATCAGCCCCATATTAAAAAATGAGCAGAAAATAATTGAAGATTTACTAGATGTAGAAACAGTTGTAGCTTCGATAGGAAATCACAAGTATGTAGGCAGTGTTGCAAAGGCAAATAACATAGGATGCCTTATTCATAAAGAATCAAAAGAAGAAGATGTCATGCTAATAAAAGACCTGTTAAAGGTCGACGTTAAAATGTCAACATTAAATAGAGGGGTACCATACATAGGTGCTTGTATGATTATAAATGATAAAGGAGCTATAGTAGGGGAATCAACAACAGGTGTTGAATTAAGTTATGTTGAAGATATAATGGGCGTATGAGGTGAAATTTATGATGAAAACTTATACAGTTGAATGTACTATTAAACTAAAAAATAGTGAAAAGCATTTTGTTAAAGATTTTAATGGTACAAAGAAAGAAGATGTTATAGAGGAAATCTATAAAAAATTTGGCTCAGTGTATGGATGCAAAAGAAAAAATATTGAGATAAAGAGTATAGAAGAAAAGCAGGAAGATGTGTAAAATGGAAGATGATGAAAAAACAATAAGAAGACTTAGTTCAGAGTTAAACTATCTAAATGAGCAATCAAAGTTACTTTCAAACAATCTTTCATTGCTCTCTTCTCATAGAAATGAGTTGGCTATTTCAAAGGTAACTCTTGAAGGCCTAAAAGGTGTAAAGGAAGGAAATGAAATCCTTATACCAATAGGTGCTGGTAATTTCATTAAGGGAACTATAATTGATGTAAACAATGTAATCACAACTTTGGCCAGAGATGTTACTATGGAAAGAGGTATCGATGAAGCAATAACAAAACTTGATGAAGCCTTAAAAGATGTTGAAAAAAACATAGAGCAAAATGAAACAACACTCCAAAGTATTAACTCCAGAATGAGTGAAATAGAGACTCAAGCCGAAGAAATCCTTCAGAAAAAAAAATAAATAATTTTTAAAATTATTTTAAAAGGTCATTGAACCTGTTTTCCTTTCTGTTTTTCCAAGAGCCTTTGTGGTATACATAACTTACGATAAGAGGCATCGAAAGAGTTGCTTCTGCAAATACCATCTGCTCACTACCGCTATCAACTTTTCCCCAAGAGTGAGCTTCTTTGAGGGTTGAGCCAGAAAGCGCACCGTCTCTTTCATCGGCTACCGTTATCTGAATAGCGTACTTGTGCATGCCCACATCTTTTCCAATTATATCTGCAGCCACGGGCACATCTTGAGCAAAGTTTTTAGGTACTCCGCCTCCTATCATGAAAAGCCCTGTCTCTTTTGAAGCAATCTTAATTTTTGTAAGTTCTAAAAAGTCTTTAGCGCTATCTATTGAGACTTTAGGTTTATCACCTCTAGAATGTTGATGGTAAACTAGGCCAAATCCTGCACTGCAATCTGAAAATGCTGGAACAAATATTGGGACCCCTTTCTTGTATGCTTCTAAAACTATGGAGTCCTCAACTTTTGAGCCATTTGTTTCAAGATATTTTCCCATTTCAATTATAAATTCTCTTGAAGAGTAGGGCCGAGGTTCAAGAGAGTCTGCTATTTCGGCAGTTGTCATATCACAGACTCTTAAATCATCTTCATCGATATATGTATCATAAATTCTATCGATGTTTTCCTGTCTTAACATCTCATCATCGATAAACGGCGTTCCTTGATAATGCTTAAATCCTAAAGCTTCAAAAAATTCCTGGTCGACGATTATAGCGCCTGTTGCAACAATGGCGTCAATCATATTGTGTTTTACCATGTCATAAACTACCTTTTTTAATCCAGCGCTAAATATAGATCCGGCAAGGCACAATATAATTGAGCAATCCTTGTCTTCAATCATTTTTTCAAATATGTGTGATGCTCTTGCAAGATTTTTAGATTGAAAGGCCATCTTTGAAAAAGCGTCAATTATCTCTCTAGAATCAAAAGTTTTTATATCGATATGCTCTACTTCCTTACTTAACAGTTCTTCTTTTTTCATGAAAAAATGAGGTTATCAAACCTTAAATATTTTTCCGTAAAAGAAAATTTTTATATAATCGATATACATCAAGTTTTTGATATTATGAAAAAGGTAGGCATTATAGGTGGAAGCGGTCTGGATGATCCAAAACTTCTAAAGGATTATGAAGAAATCGATATAAAAACAAAGTATGGAAATCCTTCAAGTTCCATAGTTAAGGGTACATTAAACAATGTAGATGTTGCAATTCTAGCAAGGCACGGCAAAGGGCATACTATTTTCCCATCAGGAGTCAACTATAGGGCAAATATATGGGCTTTAAAGGAGATTGGATGTACTCATATAATTGCAACAACGGCTGTAGGGTCGTTAAGAGAAGAGATACACCCTGGCCATCTTGTTTTCCCTGACCAGTTCATTGACTTTACAAAAAAAAGAGAATATACTTTTTTTGATGAAAATAATGTTGTTCACACACCAATGGCAGAGCCTTTTTCTGAGACTCTAAGAGAGGTCTTAATTAGTAGTGCAAAAAAACTCGAACTAAACTTTCATCCTAAAGGGACTGTAGTTACTATTGAAGGCCCTAGATTTTCAACAAAAGCAGAATCTCATATGTTTAGACTTTTGGGCGCTGATGTAATAAATATGTCGACTGTTCCGGAGGTTTCACTTGCCAAGGAACTTGAAATTGAATATGCTTCAGTTGCAATGTCAACAGATTATGACTGTTGGAAAGATGGCGAAGAGCATGTGACCTTTGAAATGGTTATGAAAACTATGGAAAAAAATGCTGAAAATGTAAAGAGTCTTATTGTTGAAACTATTTCAAAAATATAGAGGGTGATTACACGGACGGAAGAATAGAAAGTATAAAAAGTAAAATAAGAACAATTCCAAATTTTCCAAAGGAAGGTGTGATGTTTAGAGACATTACAACTCTATTAAAGGACAAGGATGGATTAAAAGACTCAATAGATATGATCTATGAGCGGTATAAAGATAAAAAAATTGATTATGTTGCAGGTGTTGAAGCTAGAGGATTTATTCTTGGTGGTGCTTTGGCCTATAAGCTTGGCGCCGGTTTTATTCTAATTAGAAAAAGAGGAAAGCTTCCCTATAAAACTGAAAATCATGAGTATGATCTAGAATATGGAAAAGACTGTATAGAGGTTCACCTTGATGCAATAATGAGGGGAGACAATGTTTTACTGGTAGATGACTTAAT
>PWMA01000034.1 GCA_003558335.1 Candidatus Methanofastidiosia archaeon
AGTGCAAGAGATGCTCTAGGTTTTATGGAGGCTATTATGAAGCAATACTTCAGATAAGAGCTGAAGAAAAAAAGATTGAGCATGAAAAGGCCAATGAGATACTGGATACTATTGACACTCTTTCTGAAAGAATGTTATCCAAAGATAGGATGGCATTTATAGCAAGAGTTGAAGAACTAAAGGAAGGTATAGACATATATATAGGATCTTTATCTGCTGCTAGAAAGATTGCAAATGAGCTTGTAAAACAGTTTAATGGCTCTACCGGAGAATCTCACAAACTTATGGGTCTTGACAGAGACTCAGGAAAAAAAATCTACAGGACTACAGTTACAGTGAGATTAAAAGATTTAACTCAGAGATATGCATATTACCGAAATCATCTCTACTTACTTGATATTTCAGGCGATAACTTTAAACTCAAATCTTTAGAGGATGGAAGCTTACTTAATATAAAAGGTAAAGAATTTGAAAAGGAACTCAAAAATAATGCCATAATGGTAATAGATAAAGATTTGCTTGATATACTAGATCTTTCAGTAACTGAGATAACACCTGATAGGTATCAAGTTATGAAGCTATCTGGCGATTTTGAAACATTTTATATTTCAAGAGACGAAGTTCGTTTAAAGGGAATTTTAAAAGTTGGAGATCAGTTAAAGGGCGCAATCATTGATAATAGGATAATCATAATTGAACAGGATAGTATTGTATAGAACAATTGAATTATTTAAAGTTTAAACTCATGCGTTATTCTTTTAAGGGAATTTAATACCTCATAAACGGAGATTATAATGGTAAAAGATAGGGTTGTTTTAGCCTATTCAGGCGGGCTTGATACTAGTGTTATACTTTCTTGGCTTATAGATGAGGGTTACGATGTCATATGTTTTATAGCAGATATGGGGCAAGATGAGGACTTAAATGCAGCAAAAGAAAAAGCCATAGAATGTGGCGCAATAAAGTTCTATCTTGAAGATTTAAGAGAGGAGTTTGTTACAGATTTTATATTTCAAGCATTAAAAGGTAACGCAATGTATGAGAATCGTTACCTCCTGGGAACGTCTATTGCAAGACCCTTGATTGCTAAAAAACAGATAGAGATTGCTCAAAAGGAGAATGCAAAATATGTTGCACACGGATCAACAGGAAAGGGAAATGATCAGGTGAGATTTGAGCTATCATACTATGCATTAGATCCCACAATTCACGTAATAGCTCCCTGGAAGATAACAAAGTATCTACAACAGTTTCAGGGGAGAAGTGATATGCTAAATTACGCAGAGCAAAAAGGAATACCTGTAAAAGCTTCAATTTCAAAACCTTATAGTGAGGATGGCAATCTTATGCATCTTAGTCACGAAGCGGGGATACTTGAGGACACCATGCTTACACCTTCAGAGGATGTCTATGAGATAACGAAATCACCAATGAATGCACCCGACAAACAGACTATTATAGAAATAGAGTTTAAAAATGGAGTACCTGTAAAAGTCACAAACAAAGAAGATGGTACTGTAAAGAATAAACCCTTAGATCTATTTTTGTACTTAAATGAGCTGGGCAAGGAAAATGGAATCGGAAGATCAGATATTGTTGAGAACAGGTTTGTTGGTATAAAGAGCAGAGGTGTTTATGAAACTCCAGGAGCAACAATATTATGGGCTGCTCATAGGGATATAGAAGGCATCGCGATGGATCGAGAAGTTATGCATCTAAAACATATGCTTGAGCCAAAGTTTGCAGAACTGATATACAATGGATTTTGGTACTCCCCTGAAATGGATTTTCTTATGGCTGCATTCAATAAGAGTCAAGAGTATATCGACGGAAAGGTTGTAATTGGCCTTTACAAGGGCAATGTGATGATTCTGGGAAGAGACTCTCTAACATCATTGTACAACAAAGAACTATCGAGTATGGACGTTGAAGGTGGATTTGATCAGACAGATTCAAAAGGATTTATTAGAATAAACGCAATCAGGCTAAAGGCACACAAGGTAATTGTAAACAAGAAAAAAATTGGCCTAAAATAATTTATTTTTTTATAACTTCATTCCTTGTTCTATTGCCATAAGCCAGTTCATAAAGGTATTAAAAGAGCCTCTTAAAGCAGGTATATCTTTTGATTGTATTGTAATTTTTAACGTATTGTCTTCAGTTATAATTTGGGAATTTGTTTTATGAAAAGGCGAGCTAGCCTCTTCAATTCTTAATAATCTTTCAATTTCTTTGGCCTTTTCATGGATGTAGATAATATCGATCTGAGCATCCTTCATAGATCAACATAATCTATAATCCTTAAAAGGTTTCTTTCAAGTATAACAACGTCGGCCTCTTTTTTTACTTCTTCATCCTTTGGATCAAAGGCTATTGATAGGCCAGAAAAATTAAACATTGGAATATCATACTTTGAATCTCCGACCGACAATATGTCATTCTTTTTGTAGTGGTACTTTTGCATAATCTCTTTTACCACTATATCTTTTCTCAATAGATCAACACGCCAGACATCTCCTCCTGTTAGATAGCCTTCTTCGTCACATTGGAACCCATTTGCCCAGATGTTTTCTATACCTAAAATTTTTCCCGCCTTTTGTGCCATTAGATCAATTCCTGCAGAAACAATAAATAGTTCAAATTTATTGGAATTTAATATCTTGATGCACTCTTTTACGCCATCAATAAAGACAAAATCTTTCAGCGCCTTTTCTATTTCGCTCATATGTGGAAAAGTACCGTTTCTCTTCCATAAAGAAACATCTTCTCTTATCCATTGTCCGTAATCAATCTCATTTGAGAAGTATTTTTGCATGTTTTCCTTTCTTTTTTCTTCATCTGCATCGAAGTATTGGTGAAGTCTTTCCCAAGAGAATTGAGATTCTATTATTACTCCATCCAAATCAAAGACAATGGCACTGACCATATTTTAATAGAAACTATTCCTTTTTTAAAACTTTAGAAAATCTTTTATTGAGCAATATTTTTTAGATTATCGTGAAGCTAATTGTCTACAATCTGGGACAAGATGATCCTAAAAAGTGTACCGCTCATAGGCTTTTAAAGTTCGGCGAAGTAAATTTTGTCAACAATCTAAGGGGTTTACCTAATAGATCTATATTACTTAATCCCTTCTCAAAAAAAGTCTTATCTCCTGAAGACATCAAATTTTCTAGAAATGGCGTTTCTGCACTTGATTGTTCCTGGAAAGAGGCAGAAAAAAGCTTTGAAAATGTAAAGTTTAGAGTTGAGGGGAGAATCCTTCCTTTTCTTGTTCCATCAAACCCTGTAAACTATGGAAAACCTGGAAAACTATCTACGGCCGAAGCATTTTCAGGGGCATTGTATATACTTGGAAATAAGGACCAAGCTAAAAAAATTCTTTCAATATTTAATTGGGGCGAAGAATTTTTTAAAATTAATGAACAGTTGTTGGATTGCTATTCAAAATCTTCTAATGAAAAAGAAGTTTTGGATTGCCAAGAGAAATACTTAAAAGGGAGTAATAACAGAAAAGGTTCTATAGAGGAGATGTAATGAAGAGCGAGATAGCAGAAAAGAGACTTTTTAACATAAAAGTCTGCATGAAATGCAATGCAAGAAACCCTTGGAAAGGTAAAAGCTGCAGAAAATGTGGATATGCAGGGCTGAGATCAAAAGCAAAAGAATCAAGAATATAAAATAGGCACTAGATCTTTTAACTCATCAATTTTTTTATCACCTATTTTTACCCCTATAAATTGGCATCCAGCATCTTTAGCTGCAGCCATATCATACTTTGTATCTCCAACAAAGAGAATTTTCTCAATAGGAACATTTAATTTTTCTGACGCCTTTAAAAGCATATCTGGATGCGGTTTTGGATTTTGGACATCATCAAGACACATTATGGTATCAAAATATTGAAAGAGATCAAAATAGTTAAAGATTTTTTCTATATTTATTCTATGAGTATTTGTGGCAACTCCAAGTTTATAATCTTTTAAAGTATCTAGCGTTTCATAGACTCCATCATGTAACTTAATTAAGTGCACGTTGTTCCTTTGATTTTCTAGAGTTAGCGATACTGCATCTTTTCCAAGGCTGTATCTTTCCAAATCCTCTTCTACAGAAGGCCCCCAAAATATCTCTCTATAAGTTTCTTTGTCTACAGTCTCTTTTCCGTACTTTTCCAGAGTTTGATTAAAAGAACTATACCAACTCTCAAAAGAATCTATTAATACTCCATCAACATCGAAAACAATAGCTTCAATTTCCATAAGATTAAGGTTTATGCCCTATATTTAAGTTTAATCGATAGTAAAATATATAAGATTTCAAAGACATATCTATTATTTGGAGAAGGTTTATTTTTTAAGAAAGCACAAGGAGGAAATACTAATGAAGTTTATTGTGTCAAGGATAACAAAAGATAATTTAAATCCTGAAGACCCTCCATGCATTGACGCATTATTTGATCCATTAAAGGAATGTTGGATTAAAGATGTTCCAGATTTAAAGGAACTTATGAGATTTTTTAGCAGGTATGGAGAGCTTGTAATAAAAAAGAATGAAAAAACTCAGTTGCCTGAAATAGTAATATACGATGACTGGGAAGATATAATAAAAAAATTAAAAAGATAACTTATTTCTTTTCAATTACCTTTATCAGATGCCAGCCAAATTGAGTTTTTATAGGTCCAACTACAGAACCTTCCTTGCCTTCAAAAGCAGCGTTTTCAAACTCCTTTACCATTTTCTGTCTTGAAAAAAATCCTAGATCGCCACCTTTTTTTCCTGATGGGCACTCTGAATATTTTTTTGCCAGTTCTGAGAACTTTTCTCCTTTGTTCATCATTTCAAGAACTTCTTTTGCGCGCTCTTCTGATTTAACTAAAATATGTGCTGCATGAACTTGTTTTACCATAACTATAATCTACAAATTTCTCTATAAAAGATTTTGCCAAATTTCGAGATATTATCCTTCTGCAAGATACACTCCAAATATTACGAGTGCCCCACCAATAACTGTGTAAATAGTAATTATCTCTCCAAGAAGAAACCAAGCCATTATGGAAGTTGTCAATGGAACTAAATATAAGAACATAGCGACTTTTGAGGATTTTTCAACCTTCATTGAGCTATTCCAGCATATATATGCAAAAACAGAGCATAAAAGTGATAGATATAGAACTGATCCTAATCCTAACTCTGTAACGCCACCTATAAATGAAAACCTTGACTCAAAAAAAGCCAATGGAAACAAAAATATCGTTCCAAAAAGAAATGAAAAGGATGTTATAGAAAGTGGAGATTTTCTCATCATTGTTTTTTTTCCAGCAATTGAATATGCGGCCCAGAATATTCCTGCAGATATTATTAAAATATCTCCAATGTTAATACTTTGAAATCCTGAGAGAGAACCATTTATAACAATTATGACTGCACCTATAAATGAAACAAATATTCCCATTACCGTTTTTCTAGTCAGTGATTCCTTTAAGAAAAGCATTGCAAAGATGGCTATAAAAGGAACATTAAAATTTACTAAAATAGATGAGTTCACAGCAGTTGTGTATTCTAAAGCTAGAACTTGAATTGAATGAAATAGTGTTACCCCTAAAATTCCTAGTATTGAAAAAGGAATAATGTCTTTTCTATTTATTTTAAGACTATCTCTGCCTTCGATATGGTAAGTTATTGCAACAATTACCGGACAAGATATAAGGAATCTAAAAAAAGCAAGGGAGTACGGAGGAATCTCCGTTAACCCCCATTTTATAGCTATCCATGATCCAGACCAAATAAGGACTAACGTTATTAATTTTATGAAAGACTTAAAGTTCATTAGACATCTTTTTCCTTATTTTGAAAGCTCTGATAGATGCTTTATCCTTTTGAGCATATTGGGGTGCGTACTCATTAGTTCCATCATCCTGTCTGAACCGCTTAATTTTATTTTGCTGTGTCTCACTGCATCTAATTCGCCCATACTAATGCTCCCACTCATATCTCTGTCAATTTCTACAAGCTCGTTTAGTTCATCTCTTGCCTTTGAGGGGTCGTTTAAAAAGAATGCCTTAACACCTTCTACTTTTTTAACTTCGCCTTTTTGGACCTTTGCAGAGCCATATACAAGTTTGTAAAGGGCTGAAGCTAGATGATGTGGCTGATTTCCTAGCTCAGCGCTACCTCTGTCGGCGTAGTATTCCCTTATTCTTGATCCATACATGACCAAGAGATTTGTGACAAAGTAGACAAGCAATGCAATAATGGCTATTGCAAATGTTCCTCCACTGTTTCTACCTCTTCTGCCAAAGCTACCCCAGAACATGGATATGTACATATAATAGGCTATCATTGGAACTGCACTTAGTAGAGTTATAATTGCCATATCTCTGTGACTAATATGTGCCACTTCATGGCCTATTACTGCCTTAAGTTCTTCTTCTGTAAGTAAATTCAATATACCTTCTGTGACACAAACCCTTGCATCACTTTTCGATTTTCCAAAAGCAAATGCGTTTGGCATTGATTGTGGACATATCCCTACTCGAGGAGTTTTCTTTAGTCCTGCTTTTCTTGCCTGCTCTTCTACCATTCTGTAAAGTTTTGGATTGTCAGCTTCTGTAATGTATCTTACCTTCATAGTTCTCTCAACTATCTTCGGACCGATCATATACTGAACTAAAAGCATCCCAACTGCCAAAATAACAGTCATATTAATAAAACTCTGTCCAGAATACCCAATTGCAGCTCCTACAAAAAGTAGGAATCCATAGATTATTGCAAAAAGTATTCCAATTAACATATACATTCGCATCTGAATCCACATGATACCACCTTGTTTGTTTAACTGTATAACCATATTTAAATATTTCTTATATAAAGAGTCGATTCGTTTAATCTACTCTTAAAACAAAGTCTTTCTTAGCCTAAAGAAAAAGATGGCTCTTATTCCCATAAAACTAGCACAAGTAATAAAAGTAAGCTATGCGATTTATAGTTATTGCAAAAAATTGGGGGGATAACATAACAGATATTATAGATATAGGAAAAGATGCAGAAGTTTTATTGGAATTTCTGTATGCTAAAAAATTAAAGAAAGGGAACTTTGTTATAGACAGCCAGGAATTGTCCCGTATTCTAAAATGGGATATCGACAAGGTTAACAATGCCGTCCATTACAATCTAGGAAAAGGTATTATTGAATGTAAAGAAGTAAAGGGCGAAATCAAGGGACATCTGAATTATTACATTTCAGATATAACTCCTGAAGGAATAAAATGGACAAAATATACAAGGAAATTTGGGTGAAATTTCTTAGTGATCTAATCTATGATTTTACATATACACATTTGAATAATTGGAAAAAGAAACACTTTTACGCCCGATGACCATTCAAAAAAATCACTTGTTCATTATGGCCCTTTTACTTAAGATGTAACAATAATAACAAAAAGACAACTTCCAATACTCCAGTTCATAATAACGATAGGATTAGCGGCTTAATGAGGGAGTAAATTTATTTTTTTCTTTTAATTAATTATTTTTTAAAAAAACGCACAGTTTGTCGCTCCACCAGATTATGTGAAGACTCTCGCTTGTTTCGGCTTATCGAAACAATCAAATCCAAGGAGACAAACAGAAAAGAATAATAGCATTCTTTTCTTTCCTTCAAACATAACATCTGATTAAAGATCTGATCATGGCCAGAGCATAGCCTTAATGGACACAAAGCATAAATAACAAGTTTTGACGCCTGTTACATAGAGGCCAAGTAATCTAATAAGGAATTACTTCAGCATTAGGCTAGTGAAGTTTCGACCTGTGCAATATTATAATAGTTCTTAGCTTATATAACTCCATTGGTTATACAATATAATCACAATCTTCTATTTATTTTAAAATATTTGAAATATTTATTATCTGAATTTAGGGAGTTTTAGACACTTTTGGATTATAATAAACGTTTGGAGTGCATCCTAAGTATATACTATGAGTAATCTATATTTTATTCAGAAATCTTTCTATAAAGAGATATAATGTCACTTTATCAGTAAACTATTTAGGAACTTTTTTTTTGCACAGCTTACTGCCTTCCAACTTTTTTAGGCGAGTGACTTCGAAGGACATAGCGGCAGAATTTTTTGTATTTATATGAAAAATGTTATGTTTAAGTCTACAATAATCTTATTTGAACTCTTCTGGCTGATCCAGAGTCCGCTGACTGGCTTTATCAAGGGTCCTGTTATTCATGTAGCAATCTATGCAGAGCACGTTGCCTCTGATCGTTTCTTTACCGCATATTGGGCATTTTCCCATTAAAATTCTTTTTCATTCTTATTTAAAACTCTTTAGCATCTATTCAAAAGCTGTACATATCATTATCAATTAATTTATTAATTATTTTTTATTTCTAAGTTTCTAGATTAATTATATTGTTTTGGAGATAATGGACACTGCATTTTTATAAAAAATGGTGCGACTGGCGGGATTCGAACCCGCGCTTGAAGCTTGGGAAGCTCCAGTCCTAACCACTAGACTACAGTCGCTTCACTAATATACAGAATTAAAAATTTATAAATTTATCTTTTCATAGATTCTTCCAATAATAAATCCTATGGCAGTGCATGTCTCAAGAGAAATACCTTCTCCAGTTATATCAAGCTCATAACTAGTCATCTTTCTTATTTCTCTGGGCAACCCCCTTCTACCAAGACCAATAAATAAAACTGTATCTTCTCCTTTTCTAATGTTGTTTGATATGGTATTTAGGTCACAGCTCTTTTCAGGTTTTGAAGTCGTTGATATGAAAACTCCTTTTATCTTATTAGGATCTTCAAATGCCGTTAACTTGCCGTGTTTTATAAGCTCCTCAATATACCTTCCACCTTCTCCAATTGTCGTGTTTTCTTTTACCTCATTTAAAAGAAAATCTTTGAAATCTTCTTTGAAAGGAAAATTGAAAAGACATAGATCAAACTCGGCATAATAGCATAAAGGTGCCGCCCTTGCAACATTTCTTGAATGAATGTCGTGCCACTTTAGCTTATCATAGGTATTTACAAGACATATTGTGACTTTTCCTTTATGGTCTTTTTGTCGATTCACCCCTAACAACTCCTGTAGCTATTATATGAGAAACTCTTAAAGGTTCAGGGATATGTGAGTGCATAGAAGATATCCTAATCAACTCTCTAGCATCACTCTCTTCAATACCCTTAAACTGAAAAAATATATCTGACTTTTCTCTAACTTTTCCAGAATAGATTTGTCCTGCATTTTTTATAATCTCTAATCTTTTCTCTATTTGATCTAGGTTGGTAAGGGCCTTTTCTATAGCTTCAATGTCTGGCATTTTTCTCATAACAACTATCACGGGAAGCCCAGTTTTTTCATTTAGTTTTTCTATATCTACAAGATTAAAACCTGCCAAGGTAATGCCCTTTAACATTATAGCCCTTAAATCCTTGTAACGCGCACTTATTATCATTTCAGAGATCTTTTCTGTTGCATCAAGTCCATCCCTTTCAATATAGGTGCTTACAACTCCATCAATCCAAAATCCACCTCTAAGTAGCGCACCAACAATTAAAACCTTATCTTCGTTTTTTGTAAAGTTTGAATCATCAATCCCTAAGATCCTTGTCTCCTTTTTTATCCTCATCATCTTAAATTGGGGTTAAGTCTTAATATGCTTAAGCATTAGAAATAGTGATCAATAAAATGAGAAAATGCCTCAGATATAGCCTTTCTCTCCTCAATGGGGTCGTTTAAATCTTTTCCTTTAAGTTTTTCAGATAAGATATCTACAGCATCCTCAATATCGAAAACTTTTTCGATATAACCTCTGCCAATCAAAGCTTCAACTAAATCTCCTTTCATTTTTTTGTTACTTCTTCTTGGAGAACTAAGCTTTGATTTGACTAAAGCATCTGAAAGTGCAACGTTAGAAACCTTTTTACCTGTATACCTTCCTTGAACCCTTGACTTTGCAACAGAATATAGGAAGTTAACTACAGCATCCCCAAATGCAGAAAGATTTGAATCTTCGGAGATCTCTTCCATAATATACCAACTATGCGCCGCTTTATAAATCTTGACAAAGCCATAATAAAACTTATAATTGATAGATTCAACATATATAAGAAAGTGATTTTTCATGTTTGATTCCAGTTATTTGGTAAATCTAAAAGAAAAAATAGATCTATGGAAAAAGGAAAAGTATTCAAAGATAGTATCTAAATTTCCAGAAAGAAAAAAAGAATTTTTAACATCATCTGATATAATGGCAGATGTTCAATATACGCCCCTTGATATTTCTGATTTTGATTATCTTAAAGATCTTGGTAACGCCGGAGACTATCCCTATACAAGAGGGGTACAGCCAAATATGTTTAGAGGAAAACTCTGGACAATGAGACAATATGCTGGATTTGGATCTGCCGAAGAAACAAACAAGAGGTATAAGTATCTTTTATCTGAAGGCCAAACAGGGCTTTCTGTTGCATTTGATCTTCCTACTCAAATTGGTTATGATTCAGATGCTCAGATGAGTTTCGGTGAAGTTGGTAAGGTTGGGGTTGCCATAGACTCGCTCAAAGATATGGAGACTCTTTTCGATGGAATCCCCCTTGAAAAAGTTTCAACTTCTATGACTATAAACTCAACAGCCGCCATCCTTTTGGCAATGTATATTGCAGTTGGTGAAAAGCAAGGGGTTCCGCCAGAAAAGCTAAGAGGTACAATACAAAATGACATCTTAAAGGAATATGTCGCAAGAGGGACATACATATTTCCACCAAAAGAATCAATGCGACTAATAACCGATATATTTGAATACTGTACAAAAAATCTTCCCGGATGGAACACTATTAGTATCAGCGGTTATCATATACGAGAAGCTGGATCGAGCGCTGTCCAAGAAGTTGCATTCACATTGGCTGACGGAATAGCTTACGTTGAAGCTGCAATAAAGAAAGGACTAGATGTAGATGAATTTGGAAAAAGATTATCTTTCTTTTTTAACTCTCACAATAACTTCTTAGAAGAGATAGCAAAATTCAGGGCCGCAAGAAGAGTGTGGGCAAAATTAATGAAGGAGAGGTTTGGCGCTAAAGATCCAAAAGCTATGATGCTAAGGTTTCATACTCAAACAGGAGGTAGTACCCTTACAGCTCAACAACCTGAAAACAACATTGCAAGAGTAACGATGCAAGCGCTTTCTGCTGTTCTTGGAGGAACTCAGTCACTTCATACAAATTCAATGGACGAAGCTTTAGCTCTACCCTCTGAAAAGGCCGTTAGAATAGCACTTAGAACTCAACAGATAATTGCCCACGAAACAGGAGTAACAGATACAGTTGATCCTTTTGCAGGCTCATACTATATAGAATACCTTACAAATAAGATTGAAGAGGAAGTAAATAAGTATTTTGAAAAAATTGACTCTCTTGGAGGGATGGTAAGGGCAATTGAAGAAGGCTATATACAAAAAGAGATCCAAGACAGCGCTTATAGTTATCAAAAAAATGTAGAAAAAGGGGAGACTATAGTAGTTGGCATCAATAAATATCTAATGGAAGAGGAAATTCAAAAAGAACTTCTAAAACTAAACCCAGAAGTAGAAAAAATTCAAATTCAAAAAATAAAAAGACTAAAGGCTGAAAGAGATAACGAAAAAGTTAATGAAATATTAAAGAATATAGAAAAAACTGCAAAGGGAGATACAAATCTAATTCCTCTTATATTGGAAGCTGTTAAGAACTACGCTACACTTGGAGAGATAAGCGATAGCTTGAGAAATGTTTTCGGTGAGTACAAACCAAAGACTATTCTATAAAATCTTTTTTTTATATTCCTCATATGAACAAATTAATGAATCCCAAGGGTAGGTCTTTCTTACCTTTTTATCATGATATCTATTTATGACAAAAGCCATTACTACAGGAACTATAGGAATAACAGAAATACCTGAGCCAATTAATAGTCCGCTATTTTTCTTTATCTCATTTCCTTTCAAGATTTCTCTAAAAGATCTTTTCATTATGAAGTAACCTGTATTCCAGCTCCAAAGCATAGTTTGAGCCATTGAAGTAACATGTCCTTGTGGTGTAGTTTTTTTCTTTTTTATAGCCTTATAAAAATCTTCTATACTGTTACCTTCAAATAAGGTGTAGGCATTTCCCACCATTCGCTCTGTATGTGCATCACTTCCCCCAAGAGCAGCATTTTTTATCTTTTTGTTCTCATTTAAAGTTTTACTGTTCAATATTCCATCCCTATGAAAAGCATTGAATACCTCTATTCCGTCAAAGTTTATTTCATGAATTAAATCCTTTAAACATGGACACATAACGCTATATGGATGGGGCGCAATGGCAAGACCTCCTTGATCTCTTACCTTATCTATCGACTCTTCCACAGATAAATTGGGAGGAACTGTTTCATTAAGAAAAAGGCCTAATAACTCTCCATCTGATGTTGATATCTCCTCTCCTACTATTATTCTTGAAGGAGCAAGTTTTTCTGTTTCAATACCACCTTTTACTGTATCATGATCGGTTATAGCCAAAAAATCAATGCCTTTTTTGTCTGCATATCTTAAAATTTTATCAGGCCTTGAGATGCAGTCAGGGATAAATGATATTTTTTTAGCATTTCCAGAGTATTTTGTATGAACGTGTATATCAACTTTGCACATATCTGATGAGTTATCAGAATAATCCATTATTAAAGGCCTGAAAAATAATTTATAAACCTAATGCTTGTCTATAGATACGCCCCCGAAAGTCTTAAATACTCATTCTATATATTTTTCATGATGGGAAAGATTAGGTCTTCCGAAATGGTATCAAGAAATTTATATTATTATTTTAGCTTTTGGTATTGATACCTTTCACTGGCCAATCCTTAGTTTCTCTTTCCAATCCCCCATATAGGAGGTTATTTTTATGGAGCACTCTTTGGAGACTCTTAGAGAAGAAATTAACAGGATTGATGAGGATATTATAGGTCTACTTTCAAAAAGAATGGAAGTAATAAAAAAGGTGGCGGTGCTCAAAAAGAGCAAAGGCATTTCGATAGAGGATAAAGATAGAGAAAAAAATATTTTTCTTAAAATTGAAAGAGAAGCTAAAAGAAACAATATTAGTGTAAAGTTTGTTTCGGAAGTCTTTGATGTAATTCTTTCTCATTCAAAATTAACTCAAAACAAAATAACGGAGGATCAAAAATGATCGTTATAATGAAATCAAGGGCTGAGGAGGAAGATATCAAAAGGGTTGTAGACACTATACAATCTCTTGGACTTAGGACACAACTGAATTTAGGTGCAGAAAGAGTTGTAGTGGCCGTAATAGGCGATATCAGTAAAATTGGCGAAGACAACTTTTTTAGAATCAGGGCGATGAAAGGTGTTGAAAACACAATCTTCATCTCAAAACCTTACAAACTTGTGTCAAAAGATTTCAAAAGAGAACAGACTATAATAGATGTAGATGGAGTAAAAATAGGTGGAAATAAAATTGTCGTCATGGCAGGGCCATGCTCAGTTGAAAACAGAGAACAGATAATGGAAGTCGCTGAAAAGATAAAGAAAGCTGGCGCTTCAATGATAAGAGGCGGAGCATTCAAACCTCGGACATCTCCTAAAGATTTCCAGGGTCTTGGCGAAGAAGGTCTAAAAATACTTTACGAAGCAAAGGAAGAAACCGGTCTTCCAATTGTTACAGAAATAATGGATGCCCGAGATGTTGGACTATTGTCCCAATATGCAGATGTATTGCAAGTTGGAACAAGAAACATGCAAAACTACACATTGTTAAGAGAACTTGGAAAATGCGACAAACCTGTACTCTTAAAGAGAGGCATGTGGGCTACAATGGCGGAGTTTCTTGGCGCTGCAGAGTATATATTAAATGAAGGCAATGAAAATGTTATCTTGTGTGAAAGAGGTATTAGAACATTTTCAGACTTTTCTAGAAATACGCTTGACCTTAGCATAATTCCCGCCATAAAAGAAGAAAGCCACCTTCCTGTGATGTCCGATCCAAGTCATGGCACCGGAAAGAGAGGTTTGGTATTGCCTTTAAGTAAAGCATCGGTAGCTTGTGGGGCAGACGGATTGTTAATAGAAACACATCCTGACCCCGATAGAGCAATAAGCGATGCTGAGCAAACAATCTCCTTAAGCGCATTTGAAAAACTTATGGAAGATTTAAAACAAATAGGAAAAGCTGTTGGGAGGGAAATATAAATGATAATAGTAATGAAAATTGGTGCAGATGAAAGCCAAGTCCAGGAAACAATAGATAAAATAAAGGATTTAGGCTTTGGCACCCACGTTTCAAAAGGAGAAAATAGAACAATAATTGGAGTAATCGGAGATGTATCTTCGATTGATGAAAGTGATGTTGAAAGGCTTAGAGCTACACCTTACATAGAAAAAATTGTACGTGTAACTAAACCCTACAAATTAGTTTCAAGAGACTTCAACAAACAAGATACTGTAATAGATGTCGATGGAATAGAAATAGGTGGAAAGAAGATTGTTGTCATGGCAGGGCCATGTACGGTAGAAAGTAAGGAGCAGATTATAAACATTGCAAAAGAGGTAAAAAGTTCAGGCGCCACATTTTTAAGAGGAGGTGCATTTAAACCACGTACAGCACCTAAAGATTTCCAAGGACTTGGAGAGGAAGGTCTAAAATTCCTACTAGAAGCAAAGGAGCAAACTGGCCTTCCAATTGTTACAGAAGTAATGGATACTAGGGATGTAGAACTCGTATCAGAATATGCAGATGTGTTGCAAGTTGGAACAAGAAACATGCAAAACTACTCTTTATTAAAAGAGCTTGGAAAATGCGACAAACCTGTACTCTTAAAGAGAGGCATGTGGGCAACACTGAAAGAGTTTCTTTCAGCTGCAGAGTACATATTGGCAGGTGGAAACAAAAATGTCATACTATGTGAGAGAGGCATTAGAACATTTTCAGATTTCACAAGAAACACATTGGATTTAAGTATAGTCCCTGTATTAAAATCTGAAAGTCACCTTCCTGTGATCGTTGATCCAAGTCATGGCACTGGGAGAAAGGATATTGTAAAACCAATGGCACTTGCTGCAATTGCATGTGGGGCAGATGGTGTAACAGTGGAAGCGCATACCGATCCTCAAAAAGCAATAAGCGATGCTGATCAAACTATAAGCACTTCAGACTTGCATGGTCTTATGGGAGAAGCAAAATATATATCTAGAGTATTTGGACGGGAAATATAGAATGAATAATACTGAAACTATCAAAGTAAAAACTGAAAAAGGAGATTATGAGATAGTTTTAGGTAGAGGTATTATTCAAAAAGCATTTGAAGAGATA
>PWMA01000036.1 GCA_003558335.1 Candidatus Methanofastidiosia archaeon
AAAGAATAGATATTCATGGGATTCTTGTACAGCTGCCTTTACCAAAACATATTGATGCAAACAAGGTATTGGAAAAAATAGACCCATTAAAAGATGTGGATGGTTTTACACCAATAAATGTAGGTAGGATACTTCTTAACATATCAGATATATTTCCCTGCACTCCTAAAGGTGTAATTAAAATTTTAGATGAATATAAAATTCCTATAGAGGGTAAAGACGTTGCTATAATAAATAGAAGTAACATTGTCGGAAAGCCTTTGGCTGCTATGATTATAAACAGAGGAGGGACAGTTACTGTTATTCACTCTAAAACAAAAAATTTGAAAGAAAAAACAAAGGATGCGGATATAATCATAGTGGGAGTTGGAAAAACAAATTTTTTAACTGAAGATATGGTTAAGGAAGGGGCTGTTGTTATTGATGTTGGAATAACTCGTGAAAAGGATGGCATCAAAGGTGATGTAAAGTACGATGAGGTGAGTAAGAAAGCATCCTACATAACACCTGTTCCTGGAGGGGTTGGTCCTATGACAAGAGCCATGCTCTTGGAAAACCTTATAATCTGTTTCTCAAAACAGAAAGACTGTGCCAGATGATTTTCTAGAGTCTTTGAAGCTTGTTGGATCTAAACCTGGACTTGAGAGATTAAACTCAAAACTCGGTCTTGAAAGAATAAGATTCCTGCTTGAAAAAAGTGGAATAAACTGGGAAGATATTCCAGTAGCCCATATAGCAGGGACAAATGGCAAAGGTTCAGTTGTAAACTTTATTTCTAAAATCTTATCTGAGTCTAACTACAAAGTTGGCTCTTATGTATCACCACATTTAATTGATATATATGAAAGAATAAAGATTGGAGAAAAGAAAATATCTCCTATAGATTTTGATAGAATTCTTTTAGAAATTAAAGGCTATTGCGAAGAAGCAAGACATGAAAAGAATATAGGAAGTCCAACGTTTTTTGAAGTTTTGACTGCTATTTCTATTATATATTTCGTTGAGCAAAAAGTTGATGCTATAGTTTCTGAAGTTGGATTGGGAGGAAGGCTAGATGCAACAAATATATTAACTGGAAAAAATATAGCAATTACGAATATATCTTTCGACCATCAGGAAATATTGGGTCAAAGCAAAGAAGCGATATTAATTGAAAAAGCAGGAATTATAAAAAAAGGATCAATAGTTTCATCTTGTATTGATTTAGAGTTGGCGCCTTTTCTTGAAGATATTTGTAAGAATAAAGGCGCTTCACTAAAATTGCTTGATAGAGATTTTAAAATAACTGAAAAGAAGATGGATCTCAAAGGCTCTATTTTTGATTACAGCTCATCTGAAAATAATTTTAAAGATATTAAGATAAAATTGATTGGAAAGCACCAGATAGCAAATGCTGCTTGCGCAATTAGTATGGCAGAGTCTTTAAATTTAACGGAATTAGACATAAAAGAAGAATCTATAAGGAAAGGGCTTGAAAAATCATCATGGCCAGGTAGATTTCAGATACTGAAAAAAAATCCCACAGTCGTAGTAGATGTTGCTCATAACGTTTCTGGTGCAAGATCTCTTAAAGAAACTTATAACAGTTTATTTAAAAATTCAAAAACAGTTTTGCTTGTTGGAATTTCCATCGATAAGGATATTGATGGATTATTCAAAGAGTTCTCAAAAATATCAAAAAACATAGTATTGACCACCGTGCCACCTAGATGTTTGGGAATACAGAAACTTGAAGAAAAAGCAGAAAAATATTTTGAAAGCACAATATCATTAGAAGATCCCCTTGAGGCTTTTGATTTTTGTTTGGCAAACCTTAAAAAAGAAGATAATTTACTCATCACTGGATCCATCTATGTGGCAGGACATATCTTAAGGGAGCGTAAACTATTGTGACTGTTGAAACAAGAAGATTGTTTTTTGGCTCAATTCTAGGATTTTACAAATCGTTTTTCCATGGATTTACAATGGTTCTTTTTAGTATATATTTTACCACTATAGGAATAGAAGTTTTACCATATGCTATGTTATTTGTAATAGGTGATGGTGTTTCATTCTTTCTTAAACCTTTTGTGGGTTTATTATCTGATAGGATAGGTGAGAAATATTTACTCTTAATAGCTTTGTTATTATCTTCAACTTCTGCATTTCTCATGTCATTTACAGAAAATCTTTTGTATTTAGCTCTGCTTCAAGTGTCTGTTGCGGTATCCCTCGCTACCTTCTTAGCGGTGGTGATAATTTTTTCACTTAGGCCAATAACTCAAAAAACTGAAAAAAAAGTTAGTATTTTTGGAGGAGTTTCAGGATTAGGGTGGACGTTTGGACTTTTGCTTCCAGGAATATTTGTTGATTTTATAGGACTAAAAGAGACTTTTTACGTTTTGTTTTTTATTGGTTTAACAATATCATTTACTTATTTAGGATTAATGAAGGAGTTTAAATTAGAATTAAGAGAAAAAAGTTATCCTTCTATTCAAACACTGAAAAAAGTATTGGATCCCTTGATATACAAAACTTTTGATATAGCAGTTTTTACAGCGTTTTTAATATTCTTTGTAAGGTATGCTATAGGCACTCTTGGAATGCCTGGAACTATAGTATCCCTAATAGTTGCCTTTGAAACACTTATATTTGGTGTTTCTGAAATTCTGATAGGTCGTTATGCAAACGTTGAGAGGAAAAGATTTTGGGTTAAGTGGGGTGCTCTAATACATATTGTAGGTATTGGAATCTTGATTTTCTCAAACAGCATTCCCTTATTCTTCTTTTCATCGGCCCTGATAGGATTAGCAGGAGCTTTTATTGACGTGTGGTGTTATTCTAGATTATGTGAAACAGTAGAAGTTTCTAAAAGAGGAGTTTTATTTTCTACTTTTTCATTGAGTCATGATCTTGCAACAATAACAGGTTCCGGACTTCCAGCTGTTGCGGCCTTTTTTGCAATAAATCCATTTGCCTCAATGATAATCTTTCCATCGATAATCTTTTTTTATTCTTTTAAACGAAACTAATGACTCTATCTTCAGTAACAATTATGTCCATTTTTATATCATGTTTTTGAACTGGCAAACTGTCAAAAACTTGAAATTCATAAGATAGGCCAATCTTAGGGCCATCGCATTCTGATAGAAATCTATCAAAATACCCCCCGCCCCTTCCAATTCGTTCACCTTTTTCAGAAAAAGCAATTCCTGGGATGAAAAATAGTTCGATGTCCTTGGGATTTACTATTTTTGTATTTTCTTTAGGTTGCAAGATATTAAAGCATCCGACTTTAAGATCATCTAAACTTTGAACTTTTCTCATTTCTAGAAGACTATTATGTCTTATTACCAAAGGTACGCAAACAGTTTTTTTTAGATTTATAGATTGAGCAATAATATTAATTGTATCAACTTCTTCGTCCTTGGAAACGTAAGAAGAAATAGTTTCGGCCATTTTATATTCTCTAAGACTATATATATTATCCCTTATCTTTTGATCTGATGCCATTTTGTGAGATATATCAAAATCAAACATTTTTTTCTTAACAGTGGTCCGTATTTCAGACTTTGAAAGCATAAACTAAATAACGAAAACTTTTTAAAAAGATTTACAATTGAATTTGAAATTAAGAGGTTAATTATGGGAAATGACTTTGAGAGTAATAAAAATACTGATATTTGGCCAATAGAAAAAATAGCTGAAAAGGCAGGAATTGGAGAAAAATATTTAGAGCCTTATGGAAAATATAAAGCCAAAATAGATCTATCAATTCTAAACGAAACTAAAAATAATACCGATGGCCATTTAGTTTTAATAACTGCTATGAATCCCACCCCTTATGGTGAAGGAAAAACTCTTACTGCTATAGGCTTGGGCCAGACATTATCTAGTCTTGGAAAAAGAACTATTGTAACACTAAGAGAGCCATCAATGGGGCCAGTTTTTGGAGTAAAGGGAGGCGCGACAGGTGGAGGACTTTCCCAGGTTGTCCCTATGGAAGATATTAATTTGCATTTTACAGGGGATATGCACGCAGTTCAAGCTGCGCATAATCTTTTAGCAGCTATGCTTGACACACATATATTAAAAGGCAATGAACTGGATATTGACATTAATAATATAGTTTGGCCTAGAGCTATTGATATGAACGATAGAGCATTAAGAAACATTGTAATTGGACTAGGGGGTTCTGGCAACGGCGTTCCTCGTGAGTCAAAATTTATCATTACTGCAGCATCTGAAATAATGTCAATAGTATGCCTTTCAAAGGACATAATAGATCTCAAAGAAAAACTATCTAAGATTACTATTGCATTTGATAGAAAAGGCAATATTATTACTGCAGGAGATTTAAAAGTTGAAGGTGCGTTAACGGCTATATTAAAGGATGCCCTAAAACCAAATCTTGTTCAATCAATTGAACATACACCTGCTATTATTCATGGAGGGCCTTTTGCAAATATTTCAATTGGTACAAATTCAATAATTGCCACAAATATCGCTCTAAAACTTTCAGACTTTGTAATAGTTGAGGCTGGTTTTGGTGCAGATTTAGGGGCAGAAAAGTTCCTAAACATAGTTGCAAGAAAAGGCAACTACAATCCTTCGGCAGTTGTTTTGGTAGTTACATGTAAGGCAATAAAATACCATGGAGGGTTAAAAGATATATTTACTTACCAGGATGAGGAAGCCTTTAAAAAAGGTCTTTTGAATGTTGAAAAGCATATTGATAATCTTAAACTTTTTGAGATACCTGTTGTTGTATCAATTAATAAATTTGATTTTGATAGAGATCAAGAAATTGAAATGATAGTATCACTTTGTAGGAAAAAAAATGTTCCCGTAACTTTATCCAAAATGTATTCAGAGGGAGGTAGAGGCGGTTTAGATCTTGCAGAAAAATTATTGGATTTATCAAAAAAGAATAATAATTTTAAGCCTCTCTATGAACTAACAGATGATATAGAAAAAAAAGTGGAAACAGTTGCTAAAAAAATATATGGTGCAAAAAGTGTAGTATTTGAATCTAAACCTAAGAAAAAGATTGAGCTATACAAAAAATTAGGATATGGCAATCTTCCAGTATGCATAGCTAAAACTCAATTATCATTTTCTGACGATAAAAATCTGATTGGAGCGCCTCCACCATTTGATCTTGAGGTAACAGATGTTGAACTTGCAAGTGGAGCTGGATATATTGTTATAATTTGTGGCAATATTAATTTGATGCCAGGGCTATCAAGTTCGCCTGCTGCAGTTAAAATGGACGTCGACGAGAAGGGAAATATAATAGGCCTATTTTAAATTGTTATATTCTACGAAACAACATTAATTAGTATTATATTTTTATTTTTGGCCTAATTAGGCCATTATTTTATAGAAATTAATATATATATAATCCCTTAAGGTTTAATTATGAACAAATTATGTAGAGAAAAAGATATTTCTGGCTGTTCCATATTTGGACTAATTAATACTGATGGAGAAAAAGTCAGTGGTAGAGTTATTACTGATGCCATCTCTGTCATGCACGATAGGTCCAATGGATTGGGAGGTGGATTTTCTGGTTATGGGATATATCCAGAGTACCCAGACGAATATGCTTTTCATTTATTTTTTGATTCAATCAAAGCAAAGGAAGAAACTGAAGATTTGATGAACAAAAATTTTCTGATTGAATATGATGAAAAGATTAGAACCGATAACTCTGTTAATCTTCCGAATAAACCTTTATTATGGAGATACTTTCTAAAAAATAGAAATATTCTAACCAAAGAAGGTGAAAGAGAAGAAACATTTCGGGTTGTAATGGATATCAATAATAATATTGACGGAGCCTATGTAATATCCAGTGGAAAAAATATGGGAGTGTTTAAGGGAGTAGGATTCCCTGAAGATATAAGCAAATTCTATAGATTAGAGGAGTACAGCGGCTATACATGGACCGCCCATGGCCGATTCCCAACTAACACTCCTGGATGGTGGGGCGGTGCACATCCGTTTGGCCTGCTTGATTGGACTATTGTCCACAATGGTGAGATATCTTCTTACGATGCAAATAGGAGATATCTTGAGATGTATGGATATAGATGCAATCTTGTAACTGATACCGAAGTTATAACTTATCTATTTGACTATTTAGTTAGAAAAAATAATCTTAGCCTTCCTCTAGCATCAAAGGTAATATCAAGCCCGATGTGGGAAGATATAGATAGGATGGACAAAAAAGAGAGAGAACTATTGAAAGCACTTAGAATTACTTATGGAGGAGCTTTACTTACAGGTCCTTTTTCAGTTATTTTAGGATTTGAAAATGGGATAATGGGCCTTGGTGACAGATTAAAACTTCGGCCCTTTATTGTAGGGAAAAATGAAAATACAGTCTATATGTCAAGTGAAGAGTGCGCAATAAGAAAAATTTCCCCAGAGCTAGATTCTGTTTATAGGCCAAGAGGTGGAGAATTTACAATAGCTATGTTGGATGAGTGTTATGAGTAAAATTATTCCAGAATTCATTGTAAAGAAAAATGAAGATAAATGTATCAACTGTAAAGTTTGTGTAAGACAGTGTTCAGAAGAAGTTTACAAGTACTTTGAAGATTTTGATTTAATTCGCATTTATGATGACAAATGTGTTGGCTGTCATAGGTGTGATTTGATGTGCCCAACAGATGCTTTGACTATAACAAAAAATAATTCACAATATAAAGAAAATTCTCACTGGGATAACTATACTATAAAATCTATTAAAAAACAGGCTGAAACTGGAGGGATGATCCTTACAGGTAGCGGCAATGACAAACCTTATACTTCATATTGGGACAGAATTTTGCTTGACGCTTCTCAAGTTACAAATCCTGCCATAGATCCTATAAGAGAGCCAATGGAACTAAGGACTTATTTGGGAAAAAAATCTGATAAACTTAGTATCAAAGAGGAAAACGGAGAAATATTTCTTGAAACTGAATTGTCACCTCAATTAAAGATTGAGACTCCAATAATGTTTTCAGCGATGTCATATGGTTCGATAAGCCTAAACACTTGCGAATCTCTTGCTTCGGCAGCCTCTAAACTAGGAACATTTTACAATACTGGTGAAGGCGGTCTTCATAAAAAATTATACAAATACGGTAAAAATACAATAGGACAAGTAGCATCAGGCAGATTTGGTGTTCATACAGATTACTTGAATGCGTGTGCTGCAATTGAAATAAAAATAGGACAAGGGGCAAAGCCTGGAATTGGAGGTCATCTTCCTGGAGAAAAGGTAACAGTAGAGATATCTCAAACTAGAATGATGCCTCCAGGCACAGACGCTATATCTCCAGCACCTCATCACGACATTTATTCAATTGAAGATCTAAAACAGCTAATCGCCCTAATAAAAGAGGCTACTGATTATGAAAAACCAGTTTTAGTTAAAATAGCTGCTGTTCATAATTCAGCTGCGATAGCTTCGGGAATTGCTAGAGCGGGTGCAGATGTTATAGTAATTGATGGATTTAGAGGAGGTACAGGTGCAGCGCCCTCCGTTATAAGAGACAACACAGGTATACCTATAGAAGTTGCATTGGCAGTTATAGATCAGAGATTAAGAGATGAAAGTATAAGAAACGATGTCTCGATAGTCGCAGCCGGTGGTATAAGATCAAGTGCAGATGCTGTTAAAGCCATTGCTTTGGGTGCAGATGCTGTATATATTGGTACCGCGGCCTTAGTTGCTATGGGTTGTACCTTGTGCCAAAAATGTTACAAAGGAAAATGTAACTGGGGACTTACAACCCAAGACCCAGTATTAACAAGAAGGCTTAATCCAGCAATAGGCTCTCAAAATCTAGTAAATCTTGTAAATAGTTGGAGCCTTGAAATAAAAGAAATTATAGGCAGTATGGGAATAAATGCAATAGAGGCTCTTAGGGGAAATAGGTATAGACTTAGAGGAATTGGCTTAAGTGATGTAGAGTCTGATATATTAGGAATTGAGCATGCGGGGATGTAAAAATGAAAAGAAGAGTAATGTGTAACGAGGACTTTTGTATAGGGTGCAGATTGTGTGAAGTTCACTGTAATGTAAAGCACTCTAAATCAGGAGATATTATTTTGGCTTATAAGTATGAAGAGGAAAGAGAGCCCTCAAGGATGGCCTTTGAAGAGAAGGATTACGTCTGCGGTTCAATTGTATGTATGAATTGTAAGGATCCCCTATGTGTAAAAGCATGCTCTATGGGAGCTATAGAGATAAAGGAAGGAACTGTTGCGATAGATGATGAGCGATGCGTTGGATGCTGGATGTGTGTTATGGTTTGCCCATTTGGAGCGATAAAAAGAGGCGATAAAAAAGCGTTCAAGTGTGATCATTGTCACGATATGGAAACTCCTGTGTGTGTTCTAAACTGTCCCAACAAAGCTTTGGTATATGAGGTTGATTAAGTGAAATACGTTATAATTGGAAATGGAACTTCAGCGGTAGGGGCTATTGAAGGTATCAGGAGTATGGATCAAAAAGGCGAGATCATATTGATTTCTAAAGAAAACTGCATCTCCTATTCAAAACCTCAATTATACCAGATGTTAGATTCTGATGATTTAGATAAGATATCCTATAGAGATGAAGAGTTCTATGTTAAAAATAACGTATCAAAAATCCTAGGCAGATCGTTAAAGTCAGTAGATTTCAATAAAAAAGTGTTGTTTTTAGAAAAAGAGTCTATTCACTACGATAAACTTCTTATCGCAACAGGAGCTAAAGCTAACATACCGGATCTAAAAGGGTTTAGCGGAGAGATTTATTCTTTTACAAATATTGCAGAGGCTAATAATCTAAGAAAATCACTTGATAATAAAAATCAGATTGTAATACTTGGAGGGGGATTAATTGGAGCTAAGCTATCTGAGTACTTAGTAAAGATGGGAAAAGAGGTAACCCTGATAGTTAGTTCTAAAGGAGTTTTGAGCTCCCTCGGAGATGAAAAAATATCTGATATATTAAATAAGGAGATCTTGGAAAATGGTATAAAACTATTACTATCTAGAAAGGTAGTAAGTGCAAAGAAAAAAGATTCAAAGATAGAAATAACTCTAGATGATGAAAAAATAATGTGTGATGCAATAGTATCTTGCAAAGGTGTAAAGCCTGAAATTTCTCCTTTCGAAAAGACAGAGCTTTCTATTGGACGTGGAATAAAAGTTGACGATCATATGAAGACCAATATAGATGACGTCTATGCTGCAGGGGATGTAGCCGAAATTTTTAATCCTTTAGAAAATAAGTATCTAAATATTCCTATCCTCCCCAATGCTTTTAATGGAGGTTACTGTGCAGGAATCAATATGTCGGGAGGAGAATCTAAGATTGATACAATTTATCCTATGAATTCTCTTAAAATCTTTGATATTCAAATGATAACAATGGGAATGCTAAATCCTGAAAAAAATGATGAAGTGCTTACCTTATTAGATTCAGAAAAGAAGATCTATAAAAAGCTTGTAATAAGAGAAGGTAAACTTATTGGTGCGGCACTTCTTGGAGATGTTGATCGAGCAGGCATATTAAACAATATTATTAGAAGTAACCTTGATGTAGAATCTATAAAAGAAGATTTACTTAACAATAAAATTAACTTTTATGTACTTCCCAGAAATGTAAGAGAGGATATAATCAAGTCATACACTGGAGAGATTAAATGATTCTTAATTGTAAAGATCTTACTCACAGAGAGATAAATAAGATTATAAGAAATGCGATTGAAAATGGCGAAAAGGAATTGGTAATGAACAATATTAATGGACAAGGGTACTTATTTGCAGGGATAAAAAGTGACATAAGGGCTATAATAAACGGTGTCCCTGGAAACGATCTAGGCGGAATGATGGATGGGCCAAACATATTTGTAAATGCCAATATACAAGATTGTGTTGGAAACACAATGAATGGCGGCAAGATAGTAATTCACGGTGATGCAGGAGATATACTAGGGTATGCAATGAGAGGAGGAAGGATTTTTGTTAAAGGAAAGGTAGGTTACAGATGCGGTATACATATGAAAGCTTTCGAAGATAAGATCCCTGTTATAGTCATAGGCGAAGATGCCGGAGACTTTCTTGGAGAATATATGGCTTCTGGAATTATCGTTGTCTTATGTAAAAACAAAAGTAAATTTGACAGCGACTATATTGGAGTTGGTATGCATGGGGGTGCCATATACCTGAGAGGAGAGGTAGATGAGAGGAATTTGGGAAAAGGTGTTGAAATATTGCCTCTTGATGAATGGGATGTTAATTTCTTGACAGAAGTTCTAAAAGAATACTCTTCAGACATGAATACAAATGAAAAGTATGATATAAGCTCTTTCATAAAGTTAAGCCCCTTAAATTCAAGGCCTTTTCAAAATCTCTATAGTTATTGATTAGAAAAATTTGCCGATTACTGTTTTATTTTTCTTTGCAATAATTTTTTATGCATATATTTATAAGATTATTGCAATTAGTTTAATCCCGGCGAAATATATGAGTCTAATATCAAAGATTTCTAACCATCTTAGTACGTTGAAGTATAGTGTGGATATTGATAGATTAAAAGATAGTGAATATTTTATAGATACCTATCTTAGACTCAAAAAAGAATACGAAGAACTTATACTGGTCAGAAGAAAAATAGAATTCTTAGGATATCAAAATCCTTACTATGTTGTTAAAGGTATAAAAGATGCTCAAGATCCTTACTTTAGAAAAAGAGCAATGGAAAAGAAAATCTGTTTTGATAACGTTCAGCACGCTATTGCAGCACATAGAGTGGCTATAGGTCAACTAGTAGATGCCATGTGTTTTGAAAAGAACGGCTTAATATATGCAGGTCATGAGGCAATAAAATTTATAGAAGAGCAAGGAACAGGAAAATTTATTATTAATCCTGAGGGAGTCTATAGATTAGAGATACTAAAATACCTTTCTTTTTCAGGAGAGTATATGAAGACTCTTTTTTCATTTGATAAAGAGAAAAGGGAAAATTATCGTAAGATAATGGATATTTTAGGGGATAAATCAAAAAACAAACCATCTCCAAAAAGGAGAATCCCTCAAGAGTACGGGATGCTGGGTCCAAAAGAATATTCACCTTTCAAAAAAGAAACGCCTTCTTACAAGCGCGACCTATATGAAGAAAAAATTGAGTTAGGAAGGCCTCCAATATATGACAAGCATATAAGAAAGATACTTTCAATTGCTTATGCTCCTTTTGGAGTAGATGCTATATGTGAAGATATTGCGCTCTTTTATTTGAAAAAAACACATATGGAGAGAAAGGTATACGGAGGGCCTTTCCCAACAATCGATCCTGAGCCAAATGAGATACTTTTAGGAAAGTACTACAAGACTGTTTTATTAAAAGAGCAGATGATGGATAATCTAAGGGATATGAACTTAAAAGAAAAGAATAATCTAGTTGCAGCAATTGCTTATTATCTTGTTTCGGAAGATTACAAAAAAACTTTACAGTTTTTCTCTTTAGATGAAGATGATTTCGAGGGTGCATTGATAAGAGCTGAAAACTATGGAATAATCCCTAAAGAAAGTAGACATCTTTTTGAAAAATTATCAAAGAGCTGGGAAAAAAAGGACATAACAAAGAAATTTTTGCAGGAGCTTAAAGGGGGTAAAGATTGAAAAAGATAATTGCAAAAAACAAGAAAGATCTTATAAAAAAATTAAGAGTTGAACTTTCAGACAAAGATGAAAAAATATACATCAATATGAGGCCATCTGTAGACATCATGGTTGAAGTCTTAGAGCACGCGCCCAATGTAAAATATATATTATGTCCGAAAAGCCTATACGATTTGACCTCAATCAGGGTAAAAAAGGCCTTAGAGCGTGTTGGAGTGCTACTTATCCCTTATGGAGAAGGGGCTGGGAGGCCAAATAAATACAACGAAGAAACTGTCCATAAAATAAAAAAGATGTTTGATTTAGGAGTTCCTATAAAAGAGATATCAAAAAGTTTAGATATACCTTTGAGAACTGTTTACCACTTAATAAATGAAGAGTAAATTAATTATAAAGCTCTTAAGTATATTCTATTATCTTTTTTATATAAAAGGTAAGTTTCTTCTTCTATATTCATCAATTTAATTGGGGTTTCATCTCTTTTGATTTGATTTTTAGACAAAAGTTCAAAGTCAGAATCAAGTTTTAATGTGTACTGATTTTCTGTAAGAACGTCCCACAAAATGGCATAATAGTTATCGCCGTTTATTTTAAAATCCAAAATCCAATCGCTTCCGCCTTCTGAATAGTTTTCTCTGGTAAAAGAGCTTACGTTTCCATCTGGAGAATATACAAAGAAAACTGTATCAAAAACAAACCAATCATCTTCTCCAGAGTAACCTGCGGCAACTAATTCTTCATCAATTAGGGCAAGGCCAAGACCACCATCTTCCCAACCGTGATCAAAGTAGTGAGACCAAAGAATTTCAAAATCGCTTGTAAGCTTATAAACAAACATATCATAGTCTTTAATTTTTGATTCGCCGGTAATGTAAAAGTTTCCTTCACTGTTTTCTAAGATTTTCCTGGGTCTTTCAAAAGGGCCAATATCTATTATTTTCTCTGTAATTTTATTTCCAAATCGATTGAGTTTTAAAAGAAAAGTGTTTGATTTTCTATTGTGATAAGAGTATCCTATCAGGGTAACTTCTTGATTATCATTTACAGTGAAATCAGATACTAAGTCCATATCTGAAAACTTTATTTTATATTCCCACCTTTTATTCAGGCCAGATGTAAATCTCATTATATAAATATCTCCATATACAGATCTTCCAAGAACATAAGTACTTGAGTAGTTATCGGTAAATATTTTCGATACTTTAAAGTCCTCAATTATATTTTCGTTTAGAAATTGGCCATGCTGAGATTTAATTATAAATGAATCACGGGAGTCTCTAATTCCACCTGTTAAATAAAAACTGTCAACTCGTAAATCAAATGAGACATCATTTACTATATAACTCTCATCTAACTTGTAAATTGATGAGTCATCAGCTGAAATTACAAAAAAATTTGAAAATAAGATCACACCTAAAATCATAGCAGAAATTATTTGTTTCATAATAGTATTTGCCCAAAGTTCTTTAAAAAACTACTCCTGATAACTATTTAAAAAAGAAAAATGCACAGTTTATCGATTCAAAGGAGTAGGTCTTTCATAACCGGATACTTCGACTTCTCGAAGCGACTATTGTCTTTCGGTATCGGTTGTAGACATTTTTTAAATGTCATGGACCGGGCAAGTTTGAGTTTTAATCAAACACTTTCCGATAAGACCAAGCCATCCCGGAAATACCCTTGTCCACAAGCCCTCTATGTGGTGGATTGTATAATCAAATCCGCCTAAGCGGCCCAGACTCAAGGAATGAAAGACTTTGTTACCAACGAAGTTTCGACCTGTGCAACATTATCTATTCAACTAATTTTATTTAAATTTTACTGTTATCAAATATTTGGAAAAATAATTTTTTTTTATATATTATACTATTTATTTGAATCTTTCCCTGATACGATAGCCGTTGTTGTTAAACGATATATTTTTAGCAAGAATCAATTCCTTCTCCTTTACTATTTTAAAAATTTCATCCAGATCGCGGTATTTGTGAGATATGTGATTCAAAATAACTGTGGTGTTTTCAAGTTCATCTTTTAGTTCAAGAATATCTTCAACATGCACATGCATTCTTTCCTCAGCTATATCCATTTCATCTTCAAAAAAGTATCTACACTCTGTGATTAATACATTTGGTGCTAAAGATATTATCTTTTGCCTGTTCTTATAGTTTGAGCCGTCCCAATCACCAGTTACAAGTACGCTTGTTTCAGAATTAATAAAATAGTATCCAAAGTTAGGAATAGTGTGTTTTAAAGGAACGGGTGAAAGATTTGTCCCATTAAATTGAAGAGTTTGATTTTCATATATAGGTGCAAGTTTTCTCCTTCCTTTTGAATGCAGATTAATCATCTTAGAATGAATATCAAAAACATTCTCTTCTTCACCATATTTTTTTCGATCGTCATATGGAGCATAGATTGTGATTGGAGCTTCTGAAAGGCTTAGAAAGTCTGCACCGCCTGCCATGCATGACCTAACGTGATCGAAATGAAAATGTGTTAAAAGATATATTTTATTTTCATTTTTTGCTCCACATGCGCTATCCACTTTAAACTCTAATCTGTCCAGTTTAACAATTATAGAGGGGTGGTAAGGCGCATGAAGCCTTACTGATCCTATATATTTTGATTTCATTTAATACCATCTAGGATAACTCTACAGGAATTTTGGAAAATCTAATCCTCTGGTCTTCATTTTTCATCCAGATTACCGGCTCTCCCTCTTTGCTATCTATATAAAATGTGTATTTGTTATCCTTTATCTCATCGTTTGTAATTTCAAGGCCTTCATAGGCTTCCAAGGTCTTTTTGACCTCTTCGTCTATACTTTTTTCAATATAGCAATCAAGAAATGAGATTTCATAAAAAACAGGATTTGTTCTCTCAACATATTCCTTTGCTTCCCTGTTATTACTAAGGTATCTTGTAAGAACTCTAACTTTCGTGCTGTCCTTAATAAAAGGCCTTATTCTTTTCATAAATATAAAGTATCAAGTAAACTTATAAACCTTATTCTTATACTCAAAAGATATTTTTACAGAAATCTTTTTAAGTATTTTTAAAATTAAATAATTATTAATCAAGTGATAAAAATGGAAGAAGACGATTTATTGGGACATCGGGAACATTCTGGTTATTGTGTGTTCCATAAATTGGCATTAAAAAGGAGAGTGCATGCAGTTGAAAAGGAAAAGAATATCCAAAATAAAAATTTCTACGAAGTATTTAGCATGGCTCTCACATCTAGAATTATCTGATTTTTTTTCTACAATTAAACAAAGTATGTTTGCACTTATAGTCTGCGCATTTGTTGGAATTATTGCAGGAATTTATTTAACTAGTATGATTGACTTTTTAGTCATATTGCCTGGGCTTTTAACGATGGTTCCGGCAACTATTGACATGAGAGGAAATATATATGCTTCAATGGGTTCTAGAATCTCAACAGGTCTTCATACTGGAGAAATAACCCCCGCTTTAAGAGGATCAAAATTAATCCCTGATAATGTTTACTCTAAATTATTGCTGGGAAAAGCATACAAAAATGCGGGCAGAAAATATGATGCAATAAAATTTTTTAAGGAGGTGAAGAATTCTTCTTACAATAAGGAAAATATGGATTACGAGATAGCCCTTTCATATAGAGATGTGGGAGATTTTGAAAGGGCTGTTAAATATTTTAAGAAGGCCTTGAAAAGCGGGATT
>PWMA01000004.1 GCA_003558335.1 Candidatus Methanofastidiosia archaeon
AAGATCAATATCTTTTACAATCTCTCCTTCCATAGATAATAAATAATTGAATTATTTTAAATAACTTTTCAATAACTTTAAATACTTTTTATTTATCACCTTTTTATGGAATATAACATTCTCATTTGCGGCGTAGGCGGACAGGGTACAATTTTAGCAGCATATGTACTTGGAAACACAGCTTTAAAAGAAGGATATAAGGTGCGATTAGGCGAAATCCACGGAATGGCCCAGAGAGGGGGTTCTGTAATTTCTCATGTAAGGATGGGCGATGATGTGTATGGATCTGTTATTCCACAAGGAAAAGCAGACATTATAATAGCATTTGAACCACTTGAAGCTCTTATAAATCTATCATATCTAAAAAAAGATGGCAAAATACTACTCAATACAGAAATACTTAATCCAGTTTCTGTATCTCTAGGAGAATGCGATTATCCTCCTATCGATGAAATTCTTTTTAATCTTTCAGAGAAAGGTAAGGTATACCATTTCAATGCAACTGAAGTTGCAAAGAATTTAGGCAATACCATAACAATGAATATGGTTATGATTGGGGCCTTATCTCTTCTTGATATCCCTATAAAAAATGAAACACTTTTGGAAACCATTACCTCTGTTCTAGCAAAAAAATCTGAAATAAATTTGAAGGCATTTGAAGCTGGCAGAAAAAAAATGGAGATACTTCTCTAAATACTTCTTATTTCTTATTCTTTAGTTCTCAGATAACCACAAATGTTAAAAACATAGATATTTACTTAAAATTAGTCGTGATTGGTGTTCAACTAACGAAAACTATTATAAGCTATAGGCATTGAATATTGTTTACTAAGTCTAGAGGTGGTCCCATAGTTTTTATAGAAAAAATCTCAATGAAAGGATTTAAGTCCTACGGAAACAAAACTCTCACGCTTCCTCTTTCCAAAGGGTTTACGTGTATAGTTGGACCGAATGGAAGTGGAAAGTCTAATATAACTGATGCAATATGTTTTGTAGTTGGTAGGATATCTGCAAAATCAATGAGGGGCGAGAGACTTTCAGATCTGATATTTTTAGGAACTGAAACAGAAAAAAAAGCTGAAGAGACAATTGTTTCTATTACTTTCAACAATGAGGATGGTGGTTTTCCGTTAGATGAGAAAAAAATTACTATTTCTAGAGCTGTTAATCTAAAAGGTGAGGGAGAGTATAGGGTAAACGGGAAAAGAGCAACTAGATCTTATGTTTTAGATATTTTTTCATATGTTGGTGTTAGGCCAGATGGTCACAATATTGTTATGCAAGGCGATATCTCTCATTTCATTAGTATGAGCCCCGTTGATAGAAGAGGCATCATAGAGGAGATATCTGGCATAGCAGAGTTTGATGATAAAAAGAACAAAGGTTTGAGGGAGCTTGAAAAAGCCCAAGAAAATATAGCAAGAGTTGAGCTAGTAATCTCTGAAGTTAAAAACAGACTTGATCGATTATTAAGAGATAAAAAAGATGCTGAAAGGTATCAAGAGATTGACAAGGAGATAAAAACTAAATGGGCTGTCTACTACCACAGCAAACTAAAAGAGTTGGAAGATACTAAAATAAAAACGGAAGCAGATATAGAAAAAGGTCAAAAACAAATTGACGAGCTAAGAGAAAAAGTTACTAATATAATCCAAGATATATCCAATAAAGAAAAAGAGCAGTTAGAACTTGACGATGAGTACAATCGAAAAATGGAAATGGAAAGTATCAATATAACTCGAGAGATTGAAAAAATCAAGGGAAACATCTCTACAATCAATCAATCAATTGAATATGAAAAAAAGGAACTTTCTTCATTAAAAAGTGAGATAGAAGAGATAAATAAAGAAATCTCTGAAAATGAATTAAAAATTGAAAAGCTAATGGATTCTAAATCCAATCTTGAAAAAGAAAACTCCGAAGTTGAAATTATTATTAAAAATAAGGAATCTGAATATAGAAAACTCCTAGATTCACTTTCTGGAAAAGATGGTATGTTTATAAAGATCAAAGAGAGTTTGCTTGAAGTTGATCGCAAACTTGAAAAAAATAGAAAGGAATATCTCGCTTTAAATAAAGAATTAGATTCGCACAATGCTTCTGTTTCAATCTTGGATCAAGATCTCAAAAGAATAATGGCAGATGCTAAAAAAATAGATGATAAATTATTAGAAATTGAAAAAAAGTTAAAAGAAAAAGAATCAAACTTATTGCTTCAAGAATCTAGTGTTAAGGAAAATAGTTCTCAAAATACCTCTTTAAATAAAAAATATCACGATTTAAAAAATGAGCTATCTAAAGTTGAATCTGAATCACAAAAGGCCTATTCCCAATTTGAGAACCTAAAGGCAAGAATAAATGTCAAAAAAGAAGCTCACAGCGACTTTACTGGCGGCCAAAAAGCGATTGCAGAGATATTGAGGGCTAAAAAAGATAATCTAATCCCTGGAATATATGGAACTATTTCTGAACTTGGGACAACAAAAGAAGAATACAGTCTTGCATTAGAAGTAGCAGCTGGTTCAAGACTTACAAATATAGTAGTAAAAGATGATAACGTTGCAAGGGAATGTGTCAAATATCTTAAGAACCTAAAGGCTGGCCGTGCTACATTTCTACCTCTAAATAAACTTTATACCCCAAAAATAACAAACGTTCCCAAAACTAAAGGTGTTGTGGGGCTTGCTATTGAGCTAGTATCTTTCGATGAAAAGTTTAGAAAAGCCTTTGAATATGTATTTGGAAGAACGTACATAATAGAAAACATTGATGTTTCTAAAACTATCGAACAAACAAGACTCGTTACTCTTGATGGAGATTTAATAGAGTCAACAGGCGCAATAACGGGAGGATACTATACGCGAAAGAAATTTTCTGTTTCTTTTAACATCGAAGAGGACAATCTCTCTTTAATAGATTTGGAAAAAAAGTTATCAGAATATGGCTCAAAAAAACAATCCCTAAAAACTGAAATAGAAAATCTCGAAGAGTCTTTGAAGAGACTTAGTATAAAGGAAGCTGAGTCATCTTCTGAAATTGGCACTCTAAAAAGAGAAAAAGAAGATCTTTTAGTTGAAAAAGATTCTTTGCAAAAGGAAAAAGAATTATTGGAAAAGTCTACCGAAGACTTAAAACAAAAACTTGAAAAACAAAGAGAACTTTTTTCAGATACAAAAATTAAAATTGATCCCATTCTAAAAGAGATTGAAAAACTTGAAAAGGAAAAAGCAGACGTTGAAAAAGGAATTGAAGATTCTACCACCGGCGAATTGGGAGAGGCCCTTGAATTCGATCTTACAGAGCTTAGAAAGAAATCATCTGAAACTGTTTCAGAAATATCTTCAATCAATTCAACACTTGAATATCTCAAACAATCCAATATAAAATCTTCCGAAAAAATTAATTTAAGACGACCAGAGGAAGAAGAGATTCTAAAAAAGATATCTGATCTTGAAAATAACTTAAAGGAACTTGATAAAGATCTTAAAGAAAAAGAAGAAGAGGACTCTAAAATAAAACAGGAACTATCAGCATTTAATCAAAAAAAGAGGGACATTGCTACAGATATTTCAAACCTAAGATCAGATAAGGATACTAAAATCCAACAAATATCAAAATTAGAATCTGATCTAAATCTCTGGAACTCTGAAATTAAGACTATAAATGAAGCTATAGCTGAATTTTCTAGACACGCTTTAGAATATGAAGCCCCCGCTGAATTTTCAAGCAAGCCAGATAAACTTAAACTTGACATTGAAAAACTTGAAAAGGAAAGAGAAAGGTTAATGCCGATTAATATGAGGGCGATTATGGAATACGAAGAAGAGGAATCTCGATACAATACTCTAAGACTAAGGCGCGATACTCTTTTAGAAGAAAAAAATGCAATTATTAACTTTATAGAAGAAGTTGAAAAAGAAAAATCTGAAGTATTTCTAAAAACTTTTAATGAGATTGCCTATAATTTTTCAGAAATATTCTCACAAATATCTCCCGAAGGGACTGCAAAACTCCTCCTCGAAACAGAGGATGATCCTTTTGATGGTGGAGTTATAATAGATGCAAAGCCTTTGGGAAAAAATATCAAAGCCGCCGTTTCCTTAAGTGGTGGCGAAAAGGCAATAACTGCACTATCTCTAATCTTTGCCATTCAGCGTTACAAACCATCGCCTTTTTACATACTTGATGAGGTTGATGCAAACCTAGACGACTCTAATGTGGAGAGAACAGCAGAGATGATACAAAGACAAGCTGGAAATACACAATTTATCGTGATAACTTTAAGGGAAGGTATGATGTCAAGAGCGGAAAGATTATTTGGAGTCTCAATGCACAAGAAAGGACTTTCATCAATGGTTTCACTTGAGGTAGAAAAAATAGTTAAGCAGGCGGAGGCATTAGCCTGATTCAAGAAGATGTTCTTATCCCTGAAATAGGTCCAATAGATGTCCTTATGGATCTTGTTCTTTCACGAGAAATTGACCCTTGGGATATAGATATAGTAGACCTCACAAACAAATTTCTAGATAGAATCAGAAAACTAAAGAATCTTGATCTAAGAGTCTCAGGAAAGACTATATTTACAGCATCAATACTTTTGAGAATGAAAAGTGAACAATTGATGAAGGAAGAAGACAAAGAAGAAGAGTCTGACGATTTTTTTGATTTTTGGGAGGATATAGAAAATGCTGAGTTTGAAATTGATGATATTAGGCCACCTCTAAGAAGAAGAAGTGTGGGAAAAATGACTCTCCCAGAACTCTTTGAAGCTTTAATTGATGCTTTAGAGGATGGAGAAAAACCAAAAAGAAAGGCTGTAGCCAAGTTAGGCCCTCAAATATATCAAATCGATGAGATCAAAGCTGACATAAGAAAACAGGTAGAAAAACTTTACCAACAGTTATTAGAGTTAAAAAATATAAATGATATAATATCATTTAGAGATTTGCTCGAAGAGAAAACTTCAAGAGAGGTAGCAAGAATTTTTCTCTATATCTTGTTTCTCTACAGCGACAATAGAATAGATGTGTTTCAAGAGATGATGTTTGGCGAGATATTCGTTAAGGTTTTGTGATCTTTTCAATAAGTCCCATCTTATAAAGCCTATAAAACGTATGGAGATCAAATAAATTTGGAACTTCTTTTTCTGTGACATACTTTTTGTCTTTTAGAATAGAGATAACTTTGATTTCTTCTTCTGAAAATCCTCTTTCCTCTTTTAAATATGAAACGTCATAAGAGCTTGCTTCATCTGAGAGATAAAACATAGTTTTACCCGATTTTTTCTTTTTAAATACTTTTTTTGGAAGTACCGATAATGCAAAAAGGAGAACAGTTATAACTGAACTTCCGATTAGCAAGGGCTCAACAGTATCAAGTATGTCTTCTCTTAGAGTCTGCACATGTATAGAATAGATTTCTACTGTTATTGAAGGATTTGTTATCAAAAGAGGATCACTTTCAAATATAAGATAATATGTTTTTGTTTCTTTTGGAAGGTAGTCGTACTCTCTAGTACGGATTTGATAAAAATATCTTATAGGTTCAAAATTTTCTGGATCTCTTTCCCACTCTTGAAATCCTTCTGAATCTGTAAATGAAAAGTTAACTCTTGCAGAAGACGTAACAACTATTTTATGGAGAACCCTTCTTTCCATTTCTAATGAAATATATCTAGGATTGTCTATTGAAACAACAAAGTCTTCACTTAATTCTAATTCCCTAACACCTTTCTCAACTGCTCTTTGCTGTCCAGAAAAATAAATGTAAGATAGGGGAAGTTGTATGAATAAAAGTATAAAAATAAACAATATTAAATAATTATACCTCAATTCATACACCTCAAACAATTTCAGAGCTCATAAGCCTCATCATCTTATTTCAGATTAGCTTTCTCATCACGCTTGTTAAAGTAATATTTAGAGATATATAAACTTTTGTTAGGATTAGTTTTGATTTTCTTCATTAGTCTTTCTTTCACGAATAAGTTCAAGAATATCTTCGACATCTTTTAAAGACTTAATTTCTTTTTCTGTTAATACAGGTATACCTTTTACATTTTCTTTAACTCTTTTTGCACCTACAACAAACATAGCATCTTTTTCAGTAATATCAGATATGCTTGCTACAATCTCTGCCTTTTTTTCAAATATATACATCTTAGCATTTGATATACCTGTTATTAAGATTTCTTTTTCTTTCAAAAGCGCATTAAACGGTGTTCTTTTGGTTGGGAATACTTCAAATCCTTTATTACTTAGATCTCCCAAAATAGTTTTTTCAAGATCTGATCTTGATCCTTCGATATTGTCTTCGGTAATATTCTTTATATCTTCTTTATCTTCTTCCTTAATTAGGTATATCGGTTTAGTTACACCGATGTCCAACTCTTTTTCTATCTTTAAAACAGAATCTATGTTTATTCTTTTGTCTACATTCTCAAACTCATAGATTGAGGTTTTTGAAACCCCTATTAACTCTGCCAAGTAACTTATAGACATGCCTCGCTTTTCTCTCTCTTCTTTGATCAAACTGCCATCGACCTCTACAAAAAAGCCCCCTCTATCAGCATATACCAGAGGAGGGTTCCCTTCTATAAAAAGATCTTCAAGTGTTTCAAGAGAAATACAATTTATCCCGTGTCTTGAATAAACTGTGCTGTTTTCAACAGTTCCAAGTTTTGTTTTTGCCCCAACTACAATCGGAGTAGCTTTAAGAGCCTTAGATAGAATTTTAAGGTCCCAAGCATGTTCTTCAGTGAACGTATCGACATTAACTAAGGCTTTTATTATAAGAACTACCAAATTTTTTCTTGCAACTACATCAAAAGAGCATTGGACTCTAGATAACGCTACCTCAAAGTTACCTTTTTTTAATATTTCACCTATAGTATCCAATAACTCCTGTTTTTCCATATTAATAAACGATAAGAAAGGTTATATAAATATATATCTTTGAAAATCTGTGATAATAGGACTTGACGATACAGATTCAGTTAATGAAATGTGTACAACTTACATTGGAACTCTTATTGTAGAAGCTATCCGCGAAATTGATAGAAACTTGATTAAAGAGCCTCCAAAATTAATACGTCTAAATCCAAACAATCCTTACAAAACAAGAGGAAACGGGGCTGTGTCTATAATTGTTGTCGATTCATCTAAAGAGACTCTCGAAAAGATAAAATCTGTATCCTTTGACATAATACAAAGATACTCTGAATCAGGACATAATACAAATCCTGCAATAGTATTTCTCGATGAAGATGCAATCGACTCAGAACTTGAACTATTTGCCAAAAGAGCACTTCATGAAATACTTTCTATTGAAGAAGCTTTAACTCTCTTAGAAAAAATTGGAGCAGATTACAGATATATTGGAAATGGAAGAGGATTAATAGGCGCCCTTGCTTCAGCTGCATTGAAGATTCAAGATTTTTCGTATGAGTTAATAGTTTATAGAGATCACAATAAAAAAGGAGAAAAAATCGTCAGTGAATCTGGCGCAATGGAAATAGAAAGAAGATATTCTCCCAAAATTTTTTCAAGCTATGATTTTTATAATCATAGAATGGTTATTTCTCCACATTCTGACTGCCCTATACTATATGGATTACGAGGCGAATCTCCAGAACTTTTATTTGAAGCTTCAAAACTTCTAAAGTCTGAACCCCCTCTTAAAAGAAATCTTTTCGTGACTAACCAAGGTACAGATATGCATCTTGAAGAAAAGCGGATCGAAGAAATCTTACCATACTCTTCTGTAATAGTAGAGGGAACAGTTTCTAAAGGCCCCTATACTATCTCAGGCGGCCATGTATTTTTTGAAATATACAATGGGGACAAAGTCCTTTGTGCAGCTTATGAACCTACTAAAGCCTTTAGAAATGTAGTGAGAACTCTTTGCAAAGGCGACAAGATTGTTGCATATGGAGGCGCTTTGGAAACTGAGCATGGACTCACTATAAATCTAGAAAAAATTGAACTAAAAGAGACTTCCGATCTATACAAAAAAGAAAAACCCATATGTCCAGTCTGCAACAATAAGATGAAATCAATAGGCAAAGATAAAGGCTATCGTTGTAAGAAATGCCATACAAAAAATAAGGAAGCTTCTAAAATAATTATTGATAGAGATGTAAAACTTGGATTATATGAAGCGCCCATGTGTGCCAGACGTCACCTATCAAAACCATTGTTACGCTATGGTAGAGAGAAAACATTTGAAGAAGAAAGATTTAAATTTGATTACTCAATGTTTAATATACAATTTGAAGGGATATAATGTTTTTTACTGCATCTGAAGAAGAGATTAAATCAGGCAAAACTACTGATTTTTATTTTATTAATACTAAAAAGATCCTTGAAGAAAAAAATATATCTAAAAAAATCGTAGCTGAAGTCACTGTTTCTAGTCTACCAAATGATTACCGTTGGGGGATTTTTTCCGGACTTTACGAGCTACTAATGCTTCTTGAAGGACTGAACATCGATGTAATCGGGCTTGATGAAGGCTCTCTTTTCTATCCAATGGAGCCCGTTATTACAATAGAAGGAGATTACAAAGAGTTTTGTGAGCTTGAAACTGCTTTACTAGGATTGATATGCCAGTCATCAGGCATCTCTACAAAATCAGCTAGACTAAAAAAACTCGCCGGAGAAAAACCAATATTTAGTTTTGGAGTAAGGAGAATGCATCCAACAATATCTCCAATGATCGATAGAGCTGCTTATCTTGGCGGCATGGATGGATTTTCTTGCGTAGCCGCTGAAAAACTTATAGGAATAAAGTCTTCTGGAACAATGCCTCATGCACTTTCCCTAATCCTTGGCAACTCAAAAGAGGCATTCATTGTTTTTGATCAGGTAATAGATTCAGACGTTCCAAGAATAATGCTGACTGACACCTTTTGCGACGAAAAAATTGAAGCATTGATTGCTGCAGATACAATAAAAAATCTTACAGGTGTAAGGCTTGATACTCCAGGCTCAAGGAGAGGAAATATGTCAAAAATTGTTCAAGAGGTAAGATGGGAGCTTGATATAAGAGGGTATAAAGATGTGAAAATATTTCTTTCTGGCGGATTAGATGAAAACTCTCTTAAATCATTTAAAGATGCAGACGCTTTTGGCGTTGGAACTTCAGTCTCAAACTCTAAAGCAATTGATTTTGCACTGGACATTGTTGAAGTTGAAGGTAAACCGTTTGCTAAAAGGGGAAAACTTGGTGGCAAAAAAACTGTTCTTAGATGTCCAAAATGTATGAGCGGAAAGATAGTTTACAAAAAAACTAGTGAAAAATGCGACTGCGGACAAACAATGAAATCTGTACAGAAAAATTTAATGAAAAATGGAAAGATTTTAATTGATTTTCAAGATGTTGGTTATCTAAGGGCAAACGTCTTAACTCAAATAAAAAAAGTTGAGCTTTGATGAAGGTACTCTTAGCAACTGCCTGTGGTGGCAAAAAAAATATAGGCAAGAGGAGAGCATTGGATCTTTATAAATCTTCAAGGATAAAAGCTGTCTACAATAGACGCAACGGAGCTGATTTTGCTGTTTTAAGTGCAAAACATGGACTCATATATCCTGACACATTGATTAAAGAGTATGAAAAAATTCTTGATTCAAAAACAGCTAAAAAACTTTTACCCAAGGTAGTCGAATTTATTAAAAATTATGACTTTGTAGTTTTTTTTAAAGGTGGATCAAGGGAAGAGTACAGAAATTTAATAAAACAGGCATCTAAAGAGCTAAATAAACCAATAATCCTAATAGGAAATAGAAATCAGGAAGATATTGGTAAACTTGAAGAACTTTTATTGAAATGTACAAAAGGAGACTTGGTAGGAATTGAAAACATAGCACCTTCAGTTGAAATCTATAACATACCATAGAAAACTATTTTAAATCACAGTTTTAGAGTGATTCTATGAATCCTCTTCTCATAAATCCTTTTTTAGAGGAGGCTAAAGAGCACCTTGAGATTAGTTTTGATGATATCTCTCAAGATCTCTTAGACTTTGGCATCAATAAAATTAAAGCCTTGTTAGACAGTACAGAAACTGATCTTACCAAAAAAAGAAAGTATCTGTTACCAACAGGCGCTGATGAAGCAACTGATCTAGTATCATTTTATCTTTATTGCCAAGCGTTATCCAAAAGACCCTTTTCAAACGAGTCCCGACTTTTTGCTTCTATAAATTCTCAAATATATAAACTAAGACTGGCTGAAGCATTGATTATAGGAAAGGATAACAAAAAAACTAAAGAAGAGATTATTTCAGCTGTTAGAGAAGTGCTTGAGATAATACCTTTTCATATACCTGATATAAACAACATACTTGAATATAGGGTTAAAAAGGGAAAAGGGATCCCAACGGAAGAGCCATATTCAATGATCAAAGAGATAGATCTTAAAATTACCGATGACATCCTAAGAGATTTAGAAAGAATGGGATTTTTTAAAATATCTGGCGAATCAAGAGATCCAAGACTTTTTCCAGAATATTATTTTATCAAGTGGACAGATGCTGAGACATTGGTAAAATATACCGATAGCTATATCTTAAAAGGCTATATACTTGTAGACAATAGCAAACTTCTAAACGTCTTCATGAAAAAAATGGAGCAAAAAATCTTAAACTATATTAAAAGCACAACTGAAAAAACTAAAAATCTAAAAATACCAGTATATGATGAAATATTTAAAGAGATGTCTAAGATATCGGGAACACTTACAGAAATTGAGGTTCAATCAGAAGAGCTAAACCCTGAAGTTTACCCGCCTTGTGTCCTAAAAGCACTTTCTGGCGTTGGAGCAGGTGATAGAAACTACGCCATCACATTGTTTTTATCTTCGTTTTTATCTTACTCTAGACTCTTACCTTCTACTAAAATTTTCTCTAAAGATGAAAAACCTTCCCTCGATGAAACACAAATTAACATCTTGATAAATGAGGTAATACCTTTGATTATCTCTGCCGCGAACAAATGTAATCCACCTTTGCTTGAGGATCAACCTCAAGAAGAGTTAAACATATACTATCACCTAGGATTTGGACTTGCTTACCCCACTTTAGATAACTTTGGTAGAAGCAAATGGTATATACCCCCTGGATGTCAAAAGGTAAAACAAAATGCGCCAACACTTTGTGAGCCAGACAGTTTTTGCAAGACTTACTTTTATGAACTAACAAAGAAAGAGCTTCTTGAGAATATAAAGGGCCAAACAACAGGTGAGAAAATACTGCTTACCTTAAAAAATAGAATGAGGTCATTAAACGAGATAATTAAAGAAACAGGGCTTCCAGAACAAGAAGTAAAAAAACAACTTTTAGCTTTTATAAAAAATAAAACTGTAGCTGCCAGAAGAATAAACAATCCATTTATGTACTACTTGAGAAAAAAACGTGCCCTTAAAAGAAAAGCAAAGATTGTCAAGTAGATAAAACGGTACAAAGGTAATAAGATGAACTCTATTAAAAGAGTAGATAACGAGCGTCAATTATATACAAGATATAGGTGGGTTTGGGATATGATTTCAAGCCCCGAGGAGTATGAAAGCTTTTCTAAATATATTCTTCTAAAGATTAAAGAGCATGAAACGCTTAAAACTTCAACATTACTTCATTTGGGTTGTGGTTCAGGATGCATTGATTACACTCTCAAAAATCATTATTCTATCACAAGCGTTGACTTAAGTGAAGATATGGTAAAAAGTGCTATACTAAAGAATCCAGAGTGCGAGTATTTAGTTGGCGACATGAGGACATTTAATCTCAATAGAAAATTTGATGCCATCATACTTCCCGATTCAACTGCATATCTTCTTACAGAAACTGAAATCTACAGCATATTCAAAAATGCCAAAAATATGTTAAATAAAGACGGACTATTACTCGTTATGGTAGAGTATGATCCGGAATATTTTCCACAAAACAGAACAACAGTTGAGAAAGTTAGAAAAGACGATATAGAGTTGACTTTTATAGAAAATAACTATGCAAAAGACTTGAAAGAAAATAGTTTCGAGGCAACTTTTATTTTTCTTATACGGAAAAAAGGCGAGTTAGATGCAGTTATGGATGTTCATAGAGCGGGACTTTTTAAAAAAGAGGTCTGGTACAATCAAATGGTAAAAGCAGGATTTAAAACAGAGTTGATCGAAGATGAAATACTAGGAGAGATAGCTCAAAAAGGGTCTTTTCTACTAATTGGAAAAATATAGAACGCACTTTATTGAGATACTATCTGAAAAAAGTACTACTTATAAAGATTTTATTCCAAAAGATACAAGAAAATTATTTAAATAAAGGATATATATAGCAATCATGCTTTTGTATATTTCATTTTTTAATACTATAAAAAATGGAGGAATATAAACGGATCAGAATATAGTCAAAGAGGTTAGCTTCTCTAAGATGCTTAATGATCCCAGTGCACAAGTCGTAATTGTCGGAAATCCATGCCAGATTAATGGACTAAAGAAGGTAATGGCATTGACAAAGGAGTTCCAAGAATTCTACAAAGATCGAGACACTGATTATCCACACTGGCCTAAAAGAGTTTTCTCTGTAGCTGTTTTTTGTATGGGGAACTTTTCTCCAAAAACTATACCAACTTATGTTGAAAATAATATCGGTCTACCCCTAGAAAAAGTAACAAAGATGAATATATCTAGCGAAGGATTTCGTGCCTACACTGATAAAAAAATAAGCTTAAGAAAAATACCAGAATTATCGAAGTATTTGAGGGGAAGCTGTAAACAATGCACAGATTTTATTGGTGATTTTGCAGACATATCTGTAGGGAGCATTGGATCAGATTCGGGATGGTCAACGGTAATTTTGAGAACAAAACAAGCAAAAGATCTATTCAAAAAACTTGTAACTCAAGACTTTATCGAAGTTTCAAAAAATATCCATTCAGAGGATCTAAACAATACTATCGACCTTAAAAAAAATATAATTGCTAAAAATTCAATTAAACTTGCTCAAGAAAAGGGATTCAGTCTTCCATTTGTAGATTTAGAGCATGATGATGATTTGGAAAAATTTATTCAAAAAGGCCATAAAAAAGATTTTATGGATCTTGAAAAAGAGATTCTACAACCAGGTTTCTGTGTTGCATGTGGAGCATGCGCACTTGTATGTCCTTGTTACAACATAGAAATACTAGAAGATAATAGGCCTTACTGCATTAGGGAATGTTTAGATAATTGTGGATGTTGTTATATTGCATGTCCAAGGACACATTCTTTTAAGAAAATACTACTGAAGGATCAAGAAGAACCTGAAATTTTTGCCGCAAAGGCCAAAAATCCTTCACCTTATAGTCAGGATGGAGGCATCATAACAGCCTTAATAGCATACAACCTTGAAAACAATATATTTTCAAAAGCTATAGTTGCCATCGCCGATTCGAGGTGGAGAGTATATTCTTTTATTACAAACGACTCATCATTCTTAAAAACTACAGCAGGTTCTAAATATGCTAGTATTCCTCAATTATATGGATTAAAATTTGGTAGATGATTTAATGGTAGATTTAAATGTTGATTTTTTAGGTGTTGAGTTTAAAACTCCAATTCTTCTTTCCTCAGACTCGCCTATTCTAAACGCAGATCATATCAAAATGGCTGTAGAGGCTGGATTCGGAGGAGGGATTACAAAGACTATATCTCACAAAAAATTCAATGATCCAAAACCAAGATTTCAAGGAGTTACAAGCAAAAACAGACTTATCGGAATGCATACCTTAGGAAATATCTCTACTTATGATCCTGAATCATGGAAAAAAGATTTCAAAACATTAAGAGATTTAAAGAAAACTCATGGAACTCCAATTATTTCAAGCATAACTGGAGGTTTAGAAATGGACGACTGGGCAAAACTGGCAAGAGAAGTTGAAGCTGAGGGCTCTGATATAATTGAATTAAATGTTTCATGCTCACATAATCCATACGGCAAATCGGGACAAATTATTGGTCAAGACCAAAAATTAACTGGTGAAGTTTCAAAAGTGGCAGCAGAAGTTGTTGATGTTCCCACTATAATAAAACTAACTCCAAATGTGACAGATATAGTATCAATCTCTAAAGAAGCAATAAAGGGTGGTTCTAAAGGAGTTTCGGCATTTGCTACTGTACTAGCATTATCAGGAGTTGATATAGCTACTGGTAACCCTCTACCCGATGTTTGGGGCAAGAGTGCATTTGGAAGCTATTCAGGTCCCTCTGTGAGGCCAATTGGCCTTAAGATGACAGCGGAAATAGCAATGGAAGGCATTGATGTATCAGGCTTTGGTGGAATTGAGTCTTGGGAAAATGCAATAGAATATATGATGGCCGGAGCAGGTACAGTACAGGTTGGAGAAGCTTGTATGTGGCATGGATTTGATGTAGTAAAAGATTGGAACGAAAAAATCTTGAATTTTATGAAAGAGTATGGATACAGTTCATTATCAGAGTTGAAAGGGATGACACTACAAAAAATAACTGATCTTGAAAAACTTGATTACATAAATAATGTTTACCCTGAAGTTGACACTGAAAGATGCATAGATTGTAGAAGATGTGTCACTGCATGCAAAGACGGGGTTACAGACTCTATGAAAAATCCAAAGTTAAATGACGTTGATTATGACAAATGTGTCGGATGTGCACTGTGCAAGGTAGTTTGTCCTCAAGGATGCATTTCTATGATAATCAATAAAGATATAAAATAATTTATTTATCAAAAAATATTGATTTTTAAATATAACAATGTCTAGTTATGCTAAAAAATCTTTTCTACTAATTGGAAAAAATAAAAAATAAAAAATTAAATTTTATATTGCGTCTTCATCTGAGTCTCCTGTTCTTACTCGATAAACTTTTTCAACAGGGCTTATGAATATCTTACCGTCTCCAGTTTTTCCAGTCCTTGCACTTTCAATTATTGTTTCTACTACTTTATCAACAAATTTTGCTTTGACTACTAGTTCTATCTTTATTTTGGGAATAAGGTCAATATGGTATTGCCTTCCCCTCCACTGTTGAGTGATTCCACCCTGCTTTCCTCGCCCTTTTACCTCTGTAAGAGTCATTCCAACGCATCCAATTTTGTCCAGAGCAGCTTTAACTTCCTGCATTTTTTCCGGCCTTATTATAGCTTCAACTTTTTTCATTTTATAGCACCTCACATTTTAAGAAAGTCTGGATAGGCATCTCCTCCAAACTCAGTTAGATCAAGTCCTTTTATTTC
>PWMA01000157.1 GCA_003558335.1 Candidatus Methanofastidiosia archaeon
ATTATCTAATCTTCTACAAAGAATCTTGCCCTGTAAGGTTCGATCATTGCAGGATGTATTATTCCTATTGGCACTTCTACTTCTGCACTCTCTTTTCGGTGTTTTTCTCCCACACTTACCACCTCTCCAGCAATAGAGGTATTCCTGCTGCAACACCAGCAATAATATCTTCAGGTCTTGCAGGGCAACCTGGAATATAGGCATCAACTGGAATAACTTCGTCCACTCTACAAACTACCTCATCGCTATCTCCAAGTTCGCCTCCATAATCTTTGAATATACCACATCTAACTCCACATGCGCCTACTGCAGCAACTACTTTTGGCTCAGGAATGGCTTCATATATTTTCTTTAAGGGTTCAATAGTCCTTCTTAAAACTGGTCCCGTTACAGCGAGAATATCAGCTTCCCTTGGGTTCCAAGTTACTAAAACCTTATACTGTTCTAGATCGTATCTCGGTGACCATGCAGCATTTAAGATTTCAATGTCGCATCCATTGCAGCCACCTGTATAAAAGACCATAATGTGAATATTATTTTTTCTTGATATTTTCTTTAACATTTTTACACCTCTTCAAAATACTTTGAGGCATCCTTGGCCATTGTATCAATAATTTCTTTTATCTTTTTCTCCTTAAGCACTATAGGCTCTTCTAAAAGTTTGGAAGGATCAGCCTTAAACTCTCCAACTTCTCTGGGATGAATTGCTCCGGGCTTTCCATAGAATGCATAAATAGGACAGTAGTCATGACACCAGAAGCAGTAAATACATTTTAAAGGATCATATTTTGGTCTCTCTGATTTGGTATATCCTTTAACTAGTTCTATCGGCTTTTTTAAAGGTTCCATTTCAATAGCTTCCACAGGACATATGTTTTCGCAGCCGCCACAACCTATGCAAGATTCATCATTTAGGACCTCGGGATATTTAACTTTTCCTTGAAGAATTGAGTCTTTGATATCTTTACTTGTTACTCTATCAGCAGCGAAAAGTATTCTAAGAGTATTGGTGTATATACCTTTAAGGAAAATTATAAAAAGATTTTTCATTATTTAGACCTCCCATTGATAGTTACGTCTTCAAAATCTGTCTGTACGTTTATTGCATAGGCAGGGCAGATATTATCACAAGCGCCACATCTAATACATTTATCCATATCAAAGACAAGTTTTTTAGACTTAACAGAAATTGCATCGGCGGGACAGTTTTTAACACACTGTTCGCACATCATACATAGATCATCGCTATAGGCAAGAGTTCCTCCTTTGATTTCTTTGTGAGCTCTTGTCTTTCTTGGAAGACATTCTACAGGGCAATATGCTCCACAGTTTTCACAAAGTATACATTTTTCAAGGTCTACCTTAAATCCATTCAAATCAACATCAATGCAGGCGGTGGGACAAACTTCCTTACATATTCCGCACTTTACACATCCTTCATGTTCTCCATGCCACTCCCTATAGTTTAGTGAAATTGCGTCTTTTTTACAGGAAGTTGTACATATTCCACACAAAATGCAGTGTCCTGTAAATAGTTTTTCTCCTTCCTTTTTCTTAATTTTTGTTGGACATGCTTTAACGCAAAGCTCACAATCAATGCATGTTACTGCATCAAATCTAATTATTCCGTCTTCCCATTTTAAGGCGTCTGTTGGGCAAACATCAACACAAAGTCCACATTGATTACAGTAATAAATAGTTCTTTTAGATTCACCTTTTACTATCTTTGGCCTGTGATTTTCAATGACAATTGAATTGTTAATACATTCTCTAACACATGTATAACATGAAACACATTTGCCGTAATCGATGAATGTATTTTTTATGGCATCGACAGGGCAAACATCCATACACACATCACAGTTTGTACAAATTCCTGGAGTGGCTTCGTATCTAATTGCCTTTGAGGGGCAGTAGTAAGTACATCTTCCGCTTATATCACACTTAGTTTCATCTATGGCTATACTCAAGAGTCTTACTTTTTCCTTTGACTGAATTGGGCCACCGTCTCTATTTTTAGCCCTTCGTTTAAATCTTCGCATCACTTTTTCACCTCTTCGATTGTCATTGAATCAAGGTTAAAAACAAGTTTTCCTTCGGCATTTACTCTAGCATTAACAGGACAAACATCTCTACATACATTACACATGGCACATATTCCATCAGGCACTTCCTTGTCCCTATATTTAACCATCTTTATAACGCTGACAGGACAATGCTTTTCACAGATAGCACAACCAATGCATTTTTCCTTATCAACTATATATCCGCCATATCTGTTCTTAAATATGGCATCAGTTGGACAAACATCCATACACTTACCACAAGTAACACAGCTGAAAGCTTTTTTATTGATTATCTTTATGCTTTTTGTGGGACACGCCTTTACACATTCTTTGTGCAAATCACATTTATCAGTAGTAATGTACATTTTATTGCCTCCTTATAAACATTGTAATGAAAAATCCAATTACAGCGGAAAAGAATGCTTCTGAGAATCTTATTACACGCTCAAATAGAGTCCATTGGTAGTCTGGATAAGTACCCACACCTATTGCAACAAAAAACGAGACTACGAAAATTACGATGTAGCTAGTTCTATTTAGTTCCTCAGAGCTAACTTTGTAACCAATTATAGATCCATAAATTAAACCAAACACTATTGGAAGCCACTGCGTTGATAATCCTGTTACCATTTCGCTACTCATCCTTATTCGCCTCCATTAAAAACAGTACTATTAGCGAAAGACCTGCCAACACGTTTAAACTTACTCCAAGATTCAAATAAGGTATAATTCCGGGAGTTGTTGGATCAGGGTATGAGAGGAAAGTATCCCATCCCATTGAGTCAATGCTAACTATTCCATATGGGTCAACGCCTGTGTTATATAAGTAAAATCCACTTAGGACTAGGCCCACGACTCCTATTAAGAGAAATATCAATACCCCTATAGTAGACAGATTTACAAGATATCTGTGCGTAAATTTAATTGGTGTTTTCTTAAGACCGTAAATAACAACCAACAGGAAATATCCAGTAGCTAGTACCGCCCCTCCTGGAAATCCTCCACCAGGAGAAATGTGTCCACCAAGTATTAGAGTTACACCAAAACCTATGAGTAAGACAGTTAGGGGAAATGCCATAAATCTTTGAAGTACTGTGGATTCCTCTGTTATTTCGGGAGTTTCAGATTTTTTGTATCCTTTAAGGGATCCCCATCCGAAAACCATTGTGGTTGTTATTACTGCGGTAACCAATATGAAAACTTCACCTAAAGTGTCCCAATTTCTAAAGTCGAAAAGTATTACTGTGATGATGTTAGGTGCAATATTGCCTCCATACAAGTTGTAAAGATAACTCATTCCTGGAATAACATATCCGCTGAACTGATAAAGCGTTCTCATTATGAAGAATGAGGCTATCAACAAAGATATTCCGGCGATTATATTTCTTGCCTCTTGAAAGTCTTTTGTTTTCACTTAAATCCCTCCTAAAAATATGATCAATAAAATTGCAAGTGTAACTGCTACATAAAGTGAAGACAAGTTTATTGAATCGGTATTTTCGCTTTCTATCTTAAATGCTGTGGGTATTGTGATTAAAGTTATTCCTAAGATAACTAATCCCCCAAATGCCATCAGTGTAGAAGTGGTAGTTCTTAATACCAATACTGCCCCTATAATAAAGAAGGATATCATTAGATATTCCGATGTGAGGGCGCTTCCTATGCCCATTCCTTGACCTCTGTCCTTCATCTTCTCATGGAATATTTCGTATATTTTTTCTAACATCTATCACACCCCCAAGGCCACAACATAACTGTATATTGGCTCGTAAACTAAATTTGGGAATAGTCCAATTGCAAGACAGGCTAGAATCAATATAACAATTATTACCTTAGTCATTGTTCCATTTACTTCTGTATTCACTTCCACATTTGGAGATGGCTTTAAGAA
>PWMA01000104.1 GCA_003558335.1 Candidatus Methanofastidiosia archaeon
CAAGAGGTGATTTAGGAGTTGAAATTGAACTTTCTAAAATTCCAAGTATCCAAAGGGCCATAATTGAAAAGTGTAATGTAAAAGGTAAACCAGTAATTGTTGCAACTCAGATGTTAAACTCTATGATAGAAAATCCAAGACCTACAAGGGCCGAAGTTGAAGATATTGCTAGTGCAATTTACAGTGGTGCTGATGCAATTATGCTATCTGGTGAAACTGCTATTGGCAAATATCCTATACAGAGTGTGGAAATGATGGTAAGGGTTGCAAAAGAAACAGAAAAAGAGCTAAAACCTAGATTAGGTTATGGCCCGTCTAAAAGGGTTTCTGATGTAATATCCTCTCTTGTAGCACAAGCAGTTTTAATTTCAGATGTGAAGGCAGTGGTAACTTCAACTAGATCTGGATATACTGCATGTATGGTTTCTCGGCATAAGCTCTCAATTCCTACTTATGGGATGACAAACAAAGTCGAAACTGCCCGAAAGCTATCTATTGTTTGGGGAATAAATGAAGTATATATCGATGAAGATAAGGGTGGCATATCAGAAGATGTTCTACATGTTGCCAAATATCTGAAAAAACAAGGGCTGAAGGATGATGATCTTTTTGTTTTTACTGCAGGAGTAAACAACACAAAGGTAAAAAGAACAAATCTTTTAGAGATAAGAGGAATAGGTGAAGTTTTATCGTCTAGAGAGTAATATCAAAGAAACTGTAGCTATCAATCCAAATAGAGCCAAAACTATTAATACTTCTTGTAATATTTTAAATGCAGATTTTTGATCATTTGAAATTGAAGGTGCCTCTTCATTAAAAACTTCAGAATTTAAAATATCCATTTCCGAATCCACTAAAGAAGTATTTGTCGTAACATCTTTAACTTCATTGACATTTATTTGAATTGGAAACTTTATATAAGTAGTCTCGCCCATAATGTCATTAATCTCTAGATTCAAATGGAGCGTATATTCGCCTGTTTTTTCTGGTAATTTAGTTATTACAACATCTTTTTTAACCAATGATGTAATTGATCCAATATTTTCCGTATAGTCTATAGCAAACTTAGATTTATCGTATTCTAAAAGCATATAAGAGCTTTTTACTGTAGAACCTCTATTGATAATGAAAATTGGCAAAGTATATGGAACTTCATCTATTTCAAAACTTCTAACCCTTAAATCGATTATTGGAGATCTAGAACCTTCTACTCTAAAAGGAAGATCAATGACAAATCTTGCTGAAGAATAGCTACAAGTAGCTCCTGAGCAAGTTACTCGGTAAGTATAGTTTGTAGAGACTTTTAAAACATAATTCCCAACAGATACAGGTTTTACTGTATATCGAACAGTTTCTTTTCTTTTTTCACCTGGCTTCATTTCACTGTAGTTAAATGTATTTTTTGACAGCTCAAAGTATTCATATTCTCTTACATAAATTGTTACATTTTTTAATAGGTTCCTACTAGTATTCTCAAATACTAGTGTAAATTCACCAGTATCTCCTGAATAAAAAGAAGGAGTTTTTTCAAATGAAATGTCTATTCTTATATTTTGAGCAGATATATTGGAAAATGAAAAAAGACTGAATACTGTAAAAAAGATAAATACAGTTGCATAGAATTTTCTCATATAATTAATAACCGATCGGACATTTTAAAAGCTTTTTTCTTATATTTTATTTGATGAACTCTAAAAAATATGAATATTTTGATGTAACTGCGGATATAGGAATTAGAGTTTGGGCAACAAATATCAATGAAATATTTGAAAATGCTGCTATGGTGGTCACTTCTTTGATGATAGATTCAAGTGAGATAGGAAATACGGTAGTTAAAGAATTATATATAGAGGGAAACGATACCGCCTCACTTTTAATAAACTGGATCACTGAACTTTTGATAGTCAGAGATAGTGAAGGAATATTATTTTCTTCTTTTAAAGTAAAGGTTTCAAAAAATAAAAAATCACTTCAAGCAAAATGTCAGGGAGACTATTTTAAAGGCAATAACCTAGAAATGGATATAAAAGCCATCACATATTCTTTATTTAAATTAGAAAAGCTAAACACGAAATACTACTTACAGTTTGTGCTAGATATTTAAAAAAGGTATAAAAGCGTTCTAATTTAACTATGCAATATATACAATATTACATTATTTTTTAAAAAAATATGTTCAATTGAAAGATTTTTTAGAGATAAATAGAAAAACTTATATACTATATTTTACAACATTGAGTTGGTGATATTATGGCTGAAGTAATACATAATATATTAGTTCCCGTAGACGGGTCCAAGGGTGCTGAAAAATCAGTAGAATATGCTGCATGGGTAGCAAGCAAAACAGGTGCAAAAGTAAATTTACTCCATGTAGTTGATGCCGACAAATTAAAGCTAAAATATGAAGCAATGGATAGATTCCAACCTGAATGGGCGGACAAAATTAAGCATACTGACGACATACGAAGGTACTCTCCATATTTTGAAGAGCAACTTCAATGTATGTTGGATGACCCATTATGCAAAAGAGGAGATAACGTCTTAGATGCAATGAAAACTTTAGCAGAGACTTACGGTGGAAAACCTGAGACAATGCTTAAACTTGGAAAAGTTGTTGATACAATACTTCAAGTTGCAGAAGATGAAAGATGCGATCATATAATTTTAGGAAGGACAGGTCTTACCGGTATTCAAAGAATGTTAATAGGGCATGTGGCAGAAAAGGTAGCGAGGTTTGCTCCATGTAGAGTTACCCTTATTCCGCATGATATGGAAATGAAATACGATTAAATATTTTATTTTTTATTTATTATTCTATTTTTATGAAAACTTAATAATTTATTGCAGATAAACTTAAATATTCCAATGTAAATAATGTATGATGGTAAATCCAATATTATTAGCCCCACTAGTTGCTATTTTGATATTCATTTTAGCAGGAATTAGAGTAATAAAGCAATACGAAAGAGCTGTTAAGTTTAGATTAGGAGTATTCGTTGGATTACTTGAGCCAGGATTGAAATGGATAATTCCTGTAGTTGATAGAATAGTAAAGGTGGATTTAAGAGTTGTCACTACTGACATACCTTCTCAAGAAGTAATATCCAAAGATAATGTTCCAATGAAAATTAACGGAGTAGTATTTTTTAGAGTAACAAATGCTGACAAAGCAATATTAGAAGTTGAACAGTATAGATATGCCATTTCGCAGTTGGCCCAATCTGCACTGAGAGATATAGCTGGAAAGTCAGACCTTGACACAATTTTGGCAAAAAGAGAGGAACTAGGTGAAATAATAAGGACTGATATAGATAGTGAATCTGATCCTTGGGGAATAAAAGTTACTGATGTAAAAATAAAAGATATAGAGATTCCAGACAATATGAAAAGATCAATGGCACACCAAGCTGAAGCTGAAAGAGACCGAAGAGCAAGAATAATTCTTGCTGAAGGAGAGGAACAGGCTGCTAAAAGATTAGCAAATGCAGGCGATATCCTAGATAAATCCCCCTCAGCAATAAAGTTGAGATTGTACCAAAATCTAAAAGAAATTGGATATGAAAAGAATTCTACAATCATATTTCCATTTCCTGAAGAGATGCTTGAGTTTCTAAGAATTAAAAAAGATAAAAAATAAAACTCTGATTTGTCTAAATAAACCTTAATTTTTTTTATTTATTTTTACTTTCTTTTTCTCTTGGCCATATAATAAAAAATAACTAAGCATAAGTTTTTTAATAGAAAAAGATAGTTTCATACTATGCCCAGAGCAAGGAAGAAAAGATGTGTCTATATTGATACAAATGCGCGCTATTTTAAACCAAGAGGCGTTCCTCTTGAGCATCTTGAGATTAAAAGACTAACATTTGAAGAACTTGAGGCTATTAGACTTAAAGACTTAGTTGGTTTAGAGCAAACAGATGCTTCTGATAAAATGGGAATTTCACAAC
>PWMA01000154.1 GCA_003558335.1 Candidatus Methanofastidiosia archaeon
ACATGGTCAAGGCCGCCATAACCGATATCGTATGCCCAACCATCTCCACCCAATAACCAGACGCTTTTTTTAACTAATGAATCGGCTAAACTCAATAGATCTTTAGCTTCAGATTTTTCAATAGATTTAAGTTTGTCTTTCAAAATTTTTACCGATTCTCTCTGTTTATTTATTCCATCTTCAGTATCTTGTTTGGTATTTTTTATTTCGGAAACTAAATCATTTCCAAGATCATCGACAAGTTTTTCAAGTAACTCTATTGCATATTCTCTCTGCTTATCTACAGCAAGTCTCATTCCTAATCCAAATTCTGCTGTATCTTCAAAAAGTGAGTTTGACCATGTTGGCCCTAGACCGTCCTTGTTTTTACAATAAGGCGTTGTTGGCAAGTTTCCTCCGTAAATGGACGAGCATCCTGTAGCATTTGCTATAAAGGCTCTATCTCCGAATAATTGAGTCAATAGCTTTACGTAAGGAGTTTGACCGCAACCCGAGCAAGCACCACAAAATTCAAAAAGAGGTTCTAAAAGTTGCACATCTTTTACTTTTGACATATTTAACTTATCGCGATTAACATAAGGTATAGATTCAAAAAATTCCCATTTTTCTTTTTCCCGGTCTAGAATTGGATCTTTGAATTCTATATTAACAGCCTTTAATTTAGGGTCTTGTTTATCTTTTACAGGGCATACTTCATAACACAGTGTACAACCAATACAATCTTCGGGCGAAGCCTGAACAGTGTACATGTAATCTTTAAATTGAGAAAATTTTGACTTTGCATATTTAAATGATTTTGGAGCATTTTTTAGAGTTTCTTCTGGATAGACTTTGGCCCTTATGACTGTGTGAGGGCATACAAAGCTACATTTGCCACACTGTATACATATCTCATTGTTCCATACCGGCACTTCAAGGGATATATTTCTTTTTTCCCATTTTGTTGTGGCAGTAGGGTATGTACCATCATCAGGAAATGCACTTACCGGAAGATCATCCCCTTTTCCTATAACTATTTTAGAAATTACGTTTTTAACAAATTTCGGGGCCTCTTCAGGCATTGAAGTTTTTATATCGTGATCACTTGTCGCTTTTTCTGGCACTTCTATTTCATATAGATTATCAAGCGCTTTGTCAATTGCCTCATAGTTCATCTTCAATATTTTTTCTCCCTTTTTACCATAAGCCTCTTCTGTATGCTTTTTGATCGATTTAATTGCATCTTCTTTAGGTATAATATTGCTTAAGGCGAAAAAACATGTTTGCATAATTGTATTAATTCTGGATCCCAGGCCTATTTCTTTGGCTATGTCGTAAGCATCAATGGCATAAAATTTAATTTTTTTGTCTATTATTTGTTGTTGGACTGTTTTGGGGAGATGTTTCCACACCTCTTCTTTAGGATATGGGCTATTCAAAAGAAATATTGCATTTTCCTCAGCTATTCCTAACATATCATATTTTTCTATGAAAGAACTTTGGTGACAAGCAACAAAGTTTGCTTTATCTACTAAATATGGCGATTTTATCGGCTCTGGTCCAAATCTTAAATGGGAAATTGTAAGAGATCCAGCTTTTTTTGAATCATAATGGAAAAATCCTTGGGCATAGTTGTCTGTTTCCTCTCCAATTATCTTTATTGAGTTTTTGTTAGCACTGACTGTTCCGTCAGAACCTAGGCCAAAGAAAACTGCTCTAGTCCTATTTTCTGGCTCAACAAAAAAGTTTGTATCATATTCAAGGCTTTTATTTGTTACATCATCCTTAATTCCTACTGTAAACCTGTTTTTAGAAGAACTTTTTTTTAGTTCATCAAAAACTGCCTTTACCATCGATGGTTTAAATTCCTTTGAGGATAATCCATATATGCCTCCAATTATTTTTGGCATTTCTTTCATATCCAACATACCGTCTGAAAATGCAGAGGCGATAGCAGCTTTTATATCTAGGTAAAGAGGCTCTCCTAGAGATCCAGGTTCTTTTGTCCTATCAAGGACCGCAATACTTTTTGTTGAAACAGGAAGTGATGAAATAAAATGCTTCAAAGAAAAAGGCCTGTAAAGTCTTACTTTTACGACTCCAACTTTTTCTCCATTACTATTGAGATAATTTACAGTTTCCTCTACAGTTTCTGCCCCGCTTCCCATTATAACAATAATCCTTTCGGCATCTTGGGCCCCACTGTATTGGAAAAGCTCATACTTTCTACCTACAATTTTTTCAAATTTTTCCATAGTGTCTTGGACTATATCAGGACAAGCACTATAATAAGGATTTATAGTTTCTCTTGCCTGAAAAAATGTATCGGGGTTATGTGAAGTTCCTCTTATTATTGGATTATCAGGAGATAGAGCTCTTTTTCGATGCGCTATCACTAAATCTTGATCTATCATTTCTTTAAAATCATCGTTTGTTAAAAGCTCAACTTTGGAAGTTTCAGCCGATGTTCTAAAACCATCAAAGAAATGTAAAAATGGAACTCTTGACTTTAAAGATGCAGCTTGAGCAATAAGTGCAAAATCCATTACTTCTTGGACTGAATTTGATGCCATTAATGCAAATCCTGTTGAACGGACTGACATTACATCACTATGATCACAAAAAATTGATAGCGCATGAGTTGCAAGAGTTCTAGCACTTACGTGAAAAACAGTTGGCGTAAGCTCGCCTGCTATTTTGTACATGTTGGGTATCATTAGAAGAAGCCCTTGTGAGGCAGTAAATGTTGTGGTAAGCGCACCAGTTTGTAGTGATCCATGTATGGCTGCGGCTGCGCCTGCTTCACTTTGCATTTCAGTTACATGAGGAATCGAACCCCAAATATTTGGCTTTTCCTCAGATGCCCATTGATCAGATAATTCGCCCATTGTCGATGAAGGAGTAATAGGGTAGATTGATATAACCTCATTAACGTGATAAGCTGTATGTGTAGCAGCTTCATTTCCATCAATAGTAACTTTTTCTCTATTCATTAATTTCACCATTAACTAACTAAGTCCTTAATTAAAATTAAAAAATTAAAATATAAAGTTATCCCTACAAGATTCTTTTTTATGTATATTAATTCAAACCCACTTGTTGTATTTAATTCTTTCACTTTTGAATCTCTCGATAGGTTTTGGCACCTCTAGAGGATATCCCATTATTACTACTGAAAGGGGAAATATTTTTTCGGGAATTCCAAGTAAATCTCTATACCCCTTCACTTTATCTTCTAGAGGGTATATGCCTGACCATACTGCACCTATACCAAGATCATGAGCGGCAAGCAAAATATTTTGAGTTGCTGCAGAACAATCTTGAACCCAAAATCCAGGATATTTTTCTAAACTTGGATCTCCACAAATAACTATTGCTGCAGAAGCTTCTTTTGCCATAGGAGCGTATAGACTTACTTTTGGTATCTCCTCTAAGATACTTTTTTCGTCTATGACCATAAAATGCCATGGCTGTTGATTACCTGCCGAAGGTGCATTCATTGCCGCTTTAAGTAATTTATCAATAATCTCCTTAGATATCTCTTTATCAGTAAATTTTCTTACACTTCTTCTAGTACTAATCGCTTCAAGAGTTTCCATATTAATCTCTCCTTTTTCGTTTTGGTATTTTAAATTTATATGTTTATTCCAAAAAACCGAAACTATTATAAAATTCATCATCTTCAATAAACTTAGGTAAACACATGAGCTCGATTAGAATTATAGTCCTCGATGTACTAAAACCCCACAAACCAATAATTCCTGACTTTGCAAATAAATTGGCGGAAATTCCAGGGATTATAGGTATAAATATTTCAGTAATAGAAATAGATCAAAAGACTGAAACAGTTAAACTTTCAATACAAGGTGATTCGATTGATTACGAATCAATAAAACAAGAGATAGAAAAATTAGGTGGAACTGTACACAGTATAGATAAAGTAGTTGCAGGAACAAGGATCATTCCAGAAGTTGAAACCTTGCAAGATAGGTCCTAATTTCCTCTGTTTTTTCTTATCTCTTTTGATATTTTTTTAAGTATCTCATTTTTAGAAAACTTTTTTTCAACTAAAAATCTTCCAATATTTCTTTCTACCTTCCCCTGATCTTTTGGATATTTTAGATTTTTTTCAAGTTCATACTTTATTTTAATTGTATCCAAAGCTTTTTTAATCTCATCTAAATTCGGATTTTCCACAGCTAGATTCTTTGGAAGCTTTCTTCCATCTTTCTTTGAAAGCTTTTTATCAAGGTATGCTGGCCATATAATATAATCCTTCAAAAGTATCCCCCTAACCTTTTAAGTAATCATTTAACATTACATAAAAGTGTATTGGTGATCAAATGCATGAACTTTCGCTTGCCAACGGAATGTTAAAAACTGTAATAAATGCAGCTCAAAATCAAAATGCTAAAAAAATAAAATCAATTAAACTTGAGATGGGTGAAATACTTCTTGTTAATCCTGAACAACTTATATTTTGTTTTGATGTAATTTCAAAAGGGACAATAGCGGAAGGAGCTAAAATTGAGATTACCTTTTTAAAACCAAGAATTCGTTGCAATAGTTGTGACAAAGAATTTAATATTAGCTCAGAAAAAGATTTTCCTTTGCTTTCAATAGTTTGCAAATGTGGATCTAAAGATGTTAAAATAATGACTGGTCGTGAGTTTAATATAAAATCTATAAAAATTGAAGAAAGCTAACTTTTTGATAGAAATCTTTCTAATCTATCGCACGCCTCATCAATCTTTTCTTTTTTAAGAGGATAGGCAAGTCTTACATAATCATCAGAGTACTGTCCAAAAGCAGAGCCAGGAACCGTGACTACTTTTTCTGCTTTAAGCAGTTTTTCAGAAAACTCTTCTGAACCCATTTTTGTTTGAGATATGTTCATAAATAAGTAAAATGCACCTTTAGGATTAATTGCACTTACATTTTCCATTTTTTTCACTCTTTTAAAAAGTAAATTTTTTCTATTTTCAAACTCATCTCTCATATTCTTCACAAATTCTTGAGGCCCATTTAGAGCTTCCAAAGCACCAAATTGGGCAAATGTGTTATTACAAACTGGGCCGTACATGTGAAGTTTTAGCATTCTATCAAAAAGCACTTCATCCTTTGAAGATAGATATCCTACTCTCCATCCAGTCATAGAATAAGTTTTAGAAAAAGAATTCACCGTTATGACATTTTTTGCCATTCCATTAAGAGATGCAATACTTGTATGTTTTTTGCCATCATATATAAGATTCTCATAAACTTCGTCAGAGATTACTTTTAGATTGTATTCAATTACAATATCAGAAATCTTTTCCAAATCTTTTTTATCTATAACAGCGCCCGTTGGATTTGTAGGTGAATTTAGTATCAATAGTTCTGTATTTTCAGTTATCTTTTCTTCTAAAGCATCGGCATTTAAAATAAAATTTTCATCTTCTAAACATTCAACCTCTATAGGTTTTCCTCCGGATAGAATAATTGTAGGTACATAAGCAACAAATGCAGGCGATGGAACTAAAACAGAATCACCTGTTTTGATTAAAGATTGAATTGCAAGTGATAAAGCTTCTCCTCCTCCAACAGTAATCATAATTTCATTTTCAGAAACATCAACATTGTTTTGTTTTTTCATTTTTTTAGAAACTGCTTTCCTTAAATCCAAGAGTCCAGCATTTGGAGAATATGATGTTTTTCCTTTTTCTAAAGCTTTAATAGATGCTCTAACTATGTGAGGAGGTGTATCAAAGTCCGGTTCACCTATTCCAAGATTTATTGCACCTTCCATGCCTTGGGCAAGGTCAAATAGTCTTCTAATGCCTGATTTAGGGATGCTGTCAAGTGCCGAAGGTATAGAATATTTTGTCATACTAATCCTCTAGTAATCAAAAAGTGTTTTTTGCTGATTTATTTCTTTTTTTAATTTTTGATCTTCTTTTTCTTTTGAAAACTCTTTTTTAGACTCTATTTTTTCTTCAGATGATTTTGGAATCACCCTATCTTTTTCCATTTTTTCTGGCTCCTTTAAAAGTTCTTCTCTTGCCAAAATTACTTTTCTATAATTTTTTTCATCAATAAACTTGATTTCTTCCATATCAAACTCAAAAAAATTAGCTATAAGTGCGCCTTTTTTCGGATTAAGAAATAAAGCTAATATCATTGGAAGGTAAGATTTTGCAACATTTTTAGAGCAGTGACATTTTTTTCCTATTTTTTCTAGAATCTTTTTCTTCATTTCTCTCTTTTTTTTAGAAGATCCTAATATTTGAAAATATTTAGGCGGTGAGAAAGGTATGTATCTTGAATCTGTTTTTCCAACAACAGAAACTCCACCTGTCATTAGGTCTGAGGCATACTTCCACATAGAATAATTTCTAGTATTAAATGCTCTTTTCAAGTAAATATCTGACTTTGAAAGAAGTGCCGAGGCTTGAATTAAATCATTACCTTTGTATGCCTTTGGAGTATTTTCATTTATCCAAAGAAGTAGTTCTTCTGGTTTTTTGTCAACATTAAAAAATTCTTTTCTGACATCGATTGAATTAGACATATAGAGCTTTGACAAAGCTTCAAATATTGAGGTTTCAGTATCTCTAGAGCCGATTAGTTTTTCATCTCCTTTTACTAGCTTTTTACCTAATGAGTCCAGATCATTAATAGCTGCACGCATATCTCCTCCAGCTTGCTCTGCAACTTTCATTAATGTTTCTTCATCTGAAACTATATTTTCAGCTAGTGCTATCTCTTTTAATCTTGAAAAAATAGTTCTTGATTGAAGTTTTTTAAATTGAATAAGTTTAGAGTTATCTCTTATCGATTGAGAAACTTCCCAATAACTATTTGCAGTAAGAATAATAGGATTTTGTGTATTTTTTATTATTTCTAGTAATGCCTTTGATCCTCCAAAATCTTCTTTCCCATGAATGTTGTCTGCTTCATCAAGCAGTATTATTTTTTTATATCCAAAAAGAGTTTTTGAAGAAGCAGCATTTCCTACAATTCTGTTTAATATATGCTGATCTCTTTTGTCGCTTGCATTAAGTTCTATTAAATCGTACCCAAGATCTTTTGATAGTACCTTTACTAAGGTTGTTTTACCACTTCCAGGAGGGCCATAAATTAAAAGTGCCTTCTTTTCAACCCCCCAAGTGTTTATCCAAGCTAGGACGCTTTTTACAACTGCCTGTTGACCTTTTATTTCAGAAAAATTTTTTGGAAAATATTTTTCAACAAGCATATTATCTCTTTCCTAAAGAGAGATTTGCCAGAAGATATTCAAGCTGTATAAATTCATTTGCTCCCTGTACTAGTCTAAAATCTGCTTCACCTATCATATCAACTATCATAATTTTCTCTTTGTCAGAAACTTCTAAATTGAAAGTTTCTTTATGCATTTGCATTATTATATCTTCTCCAGACAATCCCTGTTCTAAAATAAGTGTTTGAAGTATTTTTCTTGATGAAATATAATCTCCAGATAAAGCTACATGCATCATGTTTTTTATTTCTTCAGGTCTTGCCCTAGAAGTTACCTGATACACTAAACTTTCTGTTATAGAATCTCCTATACCTGAAGAGGCCTGAAGAGCATTTATTGCTCTTCTCATATCGCCTTCTGAAACATAGGCAATTGCTTCAAGACCATCCTCTTTAAGATCGATATTTTCTTCTTTTGATATCTTTTTAATCATTATTTTTATAGCCTCATTTGATAAAGGTCCGAATCTAAATATTGCACACCTAGATTGTATAGGATCAATTATTCTTGAAGAGTAATTGCATGAAAGAATGAATCTACAAGTTGAGGTGTAGACCTCCATAGTTCTTCTCAGAGCATTTTGAGCATCTGAAGTAAGTGCATCTGATTCATCTAAAAAGATTATCTTGAAATCTCCACCTATAGGTTTTGTTCTTGCAAAATCTTTAATTTTTTCCCTTACAACACTTATACCTCTTTCGTCAGAAGCATTTGTTTCTTGAAAATTTTGTCTCCAATATTCACCAAAAATCTCCTTTGCGAGAGCTATAGCCGCTGTAGTCTTTCCAACTCCAGGCGGTCCAGCAAATAATAAATGAGGCATTGATTTTTTATTAACGTAAGAGTTAAGCCTTTTAATTATATGTTCTCTCCCAACTATATCATTGAGTTTTTGCGGTCTGTACTTCTCAGTCCAAGGTCTTTCAAACTCCATTCCATCACAACTAATTATTCGTAATTGACTAGATATTTAAATCTTATTGGATTAATTAGAACAAGATTACTATCAATAAAGGAATTTCTAATTTTTTAAATATCTAATCACTTAACTGTAATTTTTTTATCCTAATACCGGCATCTCTTATCATGTTCATTTTTATTTCATTGTCAAGGTCATAATCTCTTGAATACACTATCTCCTTAACTCCTGCGTTTATGAGTATTTTTGTACAGGACATACAGGGAAAATGAGTAGAATATACCGTTGAATTTTCAGTTGACACTCCGTGAATGGCAGCTTGGATTATAGTATTTTGCTCTGCATGAACGCCTCTACAGAGATAAGATTTCTCAAGAGAACTAAGTGTCTGACGAAGACAAGTTTCTTTTGAACAGTGCGGAAGCCCTCTAGGGGCTCCATTGTATCCTGTGGAAATAATATGTCCGTCTTTAACTAATACAGCACCTACTTCTTGTTTTATACAAGTAGATCTTTTCTTAACCAATTCTGCAATACTCATAAAATATGTATCTATGTCCATTCTTGTCATACAAATCACTCTTATATGATAAAAAAATCTTTTGTAATTTTTCTTTTTTCTTCTATTGTTTTTCCTTCAAAAAGCTTATAGCATCCACAAGAAAACTTACCTTCTGTACATATACCCTCACTAATACATTTTGGTCCAGAAGATTCAAATATAGCAGGGGAAACTTCAAGAACTTTGTATAAAATCTCCCAAGTCATATCTCTAATTTCCCATTGAGCCCTATTGCAGCATCTTAGATTGAAAAGATGAAGTAATTCTCTGGCATTCATAGTCATAACAATATTTGTTTTTGTAGCATTTGGCAGTATAAATCTCGCGTCTTCTGGAGAAATCCCCAACTCAAGCAGCTTTTTGTAACTCTGAGTAGTATTATTTAAACTTTGCTTGTAAATATCTTCAGCAGCTTTATTTTTCTTAATTGACGGAGGCGTAACAAATGGAACATCTTCCATCTTTACATATCTTTGACTTTGTTGAGTAAACGAAGCTATCCTATGTCTCACTAATTGATGGGAACAAGCTCTAGAAATACCTTCTATTGAGAACGTAAAACTTGCATGCTCTATAACTGAGTAGTGTCCATAACCAACAACTCTTTGAATCCTTTTTTTTGCATTATCTCTGTCAATTTCATTCGATATATCTGAAGGGGCACCTTCTTTCATTGATGTAAGGGCTGCCACAGCACATACTTTTTCTGGATTTTGAGTATATTCTAAAAGAACAACCTTCATTAACTCGAATATGAGCAAATATTATATAAAACTAAGCATTATCTCAAATAAGCTTTATTTAGTATAAATTGATATAAAAATAATCATAATTATTGATTATCAATAGTTTTATTTCATTTAAATAATAACATCAATAATTTGTAAGGTATTAAGCCTTTTTTAGTTATATTTTGTAATCATTTTGGAACATTGTTATATATTATCGATATCGAAAAGCTTATAAACTGGTAACTGTATATTGATTATCAGCTACTAAAAGGATAGGTGAGGTGTTATGAAAATAGTTGAAAATGGAATTAAAAGGCACATAGATAAGCCCTACAAAGTTAGGATACTTGTCGAAAACCTAAACCTTGACACAATTAGTGCAGAAACAATTCCTGGATCAGTAGATGTAAAAACATACGATACAGATCTTGGAACTTATCTAGAACTTACTGGTGATGCAAGGGATGTTATGGAGTCTGAAACAAGAATAGTTGAAATGAATAATACTATTAAGGTAAAAGACATGAGAAAAGTATTTTCAGAGATTTAATTTTTATTTTTTAATACTTAAATAACCTTGAGGAGAACAATGCTAAAAAAATATCCAAGCATAATAGTTTTATCAATACTTATATCAGCACTCATTATTCCAGCTGCTTATGGTAATACGAATACAAATTTTCTTGTAAATGTTGTTAGAGTAAATGGAACTCCAATTCAAGATGCATCAGTAACAATTACTCTACAAGAAGATACAAACTATCAAAGATCTGGAAGTTCCAATTCTAGAGGCGAAGTATTTTTTGAAAATATAAGAGAAGGAGTTTATAAAGTTAATATTTCAAAAAGCGGTTTTGCGTCTATAACTAAAGACGTTGATATTTCACAAATTGAGTCAGAAAAATTTTATCTTAGAAGCAGCGGATTTAAAATAATTTCAGGTCACGTTTATAGGGATTTAAATAATGATAACAATATTGATTTCGGTGAACTTGGAATTTCTAATGCAACTGTCACTGCAACAGGAGTTACATCAAATCAATCTTTTTCTACAGCTACAGATGAAAATGGACAATTTAGGATTGAAGTTCCCGATGGAGAAAATTACACAGTTAAAGCTTCTTATTCCACTTCAGAATATCAGTTACCAACTTCAGTTGTTCCGACAGATACAATCGACTATTCTATAAACATACCTTTAGTAATAAAAGGGGATGTAATTGGAAAAGTTACAACTGAAGACGACGCGCCTTTATTTGGTGTCCTTGTTTTTCTCAAAGGAACAACGGTATCATACACATCAACAGATCTTGGTGGATTTTTTAGATTTTCCGTTAAACCAGGAGAGTATTTTTTAGAAGTTGAATTTAGAGATTATGAAAAGTACACTTCAGAAACTTTTAAACTTGAAGAGGAAGAGCAAAAAGAATACACAATCGTTTTATCTAAGAGAAAAGGTATACTTACATATGAAATAAAGACAGAAGATGGCAAGACTTTATCTGAAGTTGATGCCGAAATAATACGCACTGGAACTGGAGACTTAGTTGAAAAAATTAATAAACCATCGGGAACAGTTTCCTTAATTCCAGGAGTTTATACATTAATAGCTGATGCTAGAGGATATGATCCTTCCGAAGTTATATTTGAAATTACTGAAGATGGAATTTCAAAGTCAATTACTTTAGATCAAGCAGACGGCTCCATAAAAGTTTCTTTAAGAGATCCAAGGGGAAATCCCATAAGTGGTGTTTCCATTCTTGTTGATGGAGTCCAAAAAGGTACCTCTGATGATTCGGGGGTAATAGTAATATCTGATCTGCCTCCAAAACAATATGAAGTCACAGCATCTTCTACACTACACGGGAAAGTAACTCAGCTAGTTACTGTTGAAGGAGAAACTGAAAAAGAAATAAATTTAGTTTTAGAATCAAATATATTGACTCAGGCATTGCCTTTCATAGTTATAGCTGGATTTATAGTGATTATATTTCTATTAAAGAAAAACTTAAAATATGGCGAACTCACAAAAAAACCACTTGGAAAACAATCAACTCAAGATACACCGGTTCAAGACAATGTTTCAAATGCTGAAGAAAGCAAGGATTTCTCAGAACCAAAACCTATCAAAAAATCAAAACTTAAAACAAAGAAACCTTTAAGGGGATTACCAAAAAGACCTTCTAAGAATATGGAAGAATAAATAATCCATAAGCTTTTTTAGCTTATATTCCTATTTTTATTTATATGAAGAAAAAAGTTGTTATAATTGGGGCGGGACCTGCAGGCCTTTTTTATGCATATGAACTTTCTAAAAGTAATAAATTTGAAGTTATTGTTCTAGATAGGGGCAGGAATGTTGACAACAGAAAATGCCCTCTTGAAATTAGAGGATTTTGTGAGAACTGTACACCTTGTAATGTATTACATGGAACGGGGGGATCAGGTTGTCTTTCAGATGGAATACTAAATCTGAGGCCCGATATAGGTGGAGATCTAGAAGAACTAACTGGAGATACCAAAAAGGCCTTTAAGCTAGTAGAAAAAGTTGACTCAATTTTTTTAAATCATGGAGCGCCTAAAAAAATACTTACTGGAGAACCAGAAATGATTGAAGATCTCCAAAGAAAGGCCGAAGCTGCAGGAATCAGATTTATACAAATTCCCCAAAGGCATATAGGAAGTGATTATACTCCGGTAGTTATAAACTCAATTAAAAAATATCTTGAAACAAAAGATGTAAAATTTATTCTACTTGCTGACGTCAAAAAAATAGAAAAGAACCAAAATAACTATGTTACTTTCTATTCTAAGAAAAACGAATTATATAAAATTGAATCAGAGTTTTTGATAGCAGCCCCAGGAAGGGCCGGCTCTCCCTTTTTAATGTCACAAATAAAAAAACTTGGTTTAGAAACAGAACATAAACCAGTGGATATTGGGGTAAGAGTTGAAGTACCAAAAGTTGTCATGAAACCTGTAATTGAAGTTAATAGGGATCCTAAGTTTCATATATATTCTAAAACGTATGATGATTTTGTAAGGACTTTCTGTACAAATCACGAGGGTTATGTCATGAAAGAACAATATGACGAATATGTGGGCGTAAACGGACATTCAATGAGGGACATCAAATCACAGAATAGTAACTTTGCATTTCTTTCAAAAGTTACACTGACCTCTCCAGTTGAAGATACAACATCATACGGAATATCTATTGCAAAAATTGCTACACTTCTTGGCGGTGGTAAACCTCTCATACAGAGATTTGGAGATTTAAGAAGAGGTAGAAGATCTACTCCTGAAAGGATAAGACGTAGTAACATAAAACCAACACTTCTATCAACAACACCCGGAGACATAGCTATGGCGTTGCCCTATAGACTTGTTACAAATTTGATTGAATCGCTTGAAAGACTTGACAATGTTCTCCCAGGGGTGGGAAGTGATTCAACACTTCTATATGCTCCGGAAATTAAATCCTATGGACTAAAAGTAATTGTAGATTCTTCAATGGAATCCAATTTGCCAAATCTTTTTGTTGCTGGGGACGGAGTTGGACTATCAAGAGATATAGTCAATTCTGCAGCCACAGGAATTCTTGCTGCAGAAGGAATACTAAAGAAGGAGAGTTGATTTTGAAAGATATCCAGTACTTATTCATAGATATAGATGGCGTGCTTTACAAAGGACGTTATCCTATCAAGGGGGCCAAAGAATTTATTGATTATTTAATTGAAGAAGATATAAAATTCATTTGTGTTACTAATAACTCTTCCAAAACAGCTGAAAACTATTCTAAAAAATTGAAGAGTATGGATATGAAAATAGAAAAAAATCAAATAATAAATTCAGGTGTCGCTACAGTAGAATATATTAAAGATAAATACCTAGCAAGAAATGAAAACTTAAGCGCTTATGTAGTGGGAGGAGAAGGACTTATAGAAATTGTTAAAAATTCTGGAATAAAAATTCAAGACAAAAATCCAGATATAGTAGTAGTTGGGTGGGATGTAAATTATACTTATGAAAAAATGAAAAAAGCATCGCTAGCTATTAGAAAAGGCGCTATATACATAGGCACAAATCCAGATATAACTTATCCTTCCGATGAAGGTATACTTCCAGGATGCGGTTCAATTTTGGCATCAATAACAACGGCCAGCGAAGTTGAACCTATTATAATAGGAAAGCCAAAACCTTTGATAATGGAAATGGCAGCCAAAAGGATTTCAGCAAATAAAAAGAAGAGCCTGATGATTGGAGATAGAATCGATACTGATATTCTCGCTGGAAAAAATTTTGGAATTCAAACTGCGCTTGTATTAAGTGGAGTATATAATAATTCTGAACTATTGGACTCTTCTATAAAACCAGATTATGTTTTTGAAGATATAATGGAGCTATATGTTAATTTGAAAGAATATAGAAAGGTGCACAAATGAAAAATAATAAGTTATTAGTTTTTTCATTGATAATAATTTTTTTAACACCCCTTTGTATTAATAACTCTCTTGAAAATTGGAATACAAACATAAAAGCCGCAAATACAAGACTAGATAGAGGAATAGAATACTACAATCTTGCTTCTTCTGCTTATTCCATTCAAGATATGGAAAATATTACAATTTATGCCGATAAATCAATAGTAGAATTATCAATAGCTTTAAACTTTATAGAAAATGCAATTAACGATGCACATGAATCCCAAAAAGATTGGCTAGTACTTTATACAAGTTACTACTTTAAAAAAGTTCAAGCACTTAAGAATGCGGCAAATGAAATGAATAAATTAAAACAATATTATCAAAACGGACAAGAAGATGAACTCTTCATTTCATTAGAAACTATAAAAAAATATGAAGGTGAATTTAAAATCTATGATACAAAAATGGAAGATATAAAAAGGGAAAACATCTCAGAATTTCAATAGGCTTATCTTTTCTTTTGAATAATTTTTTCAGGATAAGTAAAATAAGGCCCTCCAAGATGATTTATATACTTTACTTTTTCTATATTTATACAATCATTGTAGAACTCTTCTTCAATTTCTGAATGTACAATCTCACCAACAAATAAGTAATGATCTCCACATAAAAAAGAATCAGTTAATTTGCATTCAAGAAAAGCAAAACATTCTTTTATAGAAGGTGAGGAAATTTCTTTACCTTTAACTTCTGTGAGGCCGTACTCTTTAAATTTATCATTATTTTTACCACTTTCAGAACCACAAAGAATGGTTTTATCTAAAAGTTCAAAAGACGGAATATTTACCGTGAACTCTTTAGAGCCATTTATCAATTCGTGAGACAATTTTTTCGTTGAAAGTGCTATTGATATAAGTGGTGGAGAGTGAGAAACTGGACTCGACCATGCTATTGTAACGATGTTAGATTTTTCTTGATACTTAGAAGTAACTAGGACTAGAGGTCCGGGATTTAATAACCTTAGTCCTTTTAGGTTTTCTATTTTAGTTTTCATTCTATCTTATATCCTATTTTTTCTAATAAATCTCTTCTTTCTTTTTTTTCATGTTTATCTTCAATCTTTTCTGCAGAAGTTCCATCAACAATTCCTATTATAGAATTTCCTAGATTAGTTTTTGCTACAATTACTTGGAAAGGATTTTCACTAGCCCCATATATCCTACATACAGAAGGATGATTTTTTATACTATTCAAAACATTGATTGGAAAAGCACCACGCATCATTATAACAAATAAATGCCCTGCTCCAATATCCAATGCTGCATTAGCAGCAAGATCTTTTAGATGTTGATCATTTCCTGCAACTCTTGTTATTTTTGGCTTTGATTCATTCATAGCAACGCCAATTTTAATTCCTGCAACACAAGTTAGAAGAGTCTTAGCAAGATCATCAACAGTATATATAGAAAAGTTTCCTTGGCCAACTATGAACTCCACGCCCTCATCTTTTTTTATATCAATAATATTCATTTCCATAATATACCTCTTTTAAATTTTATATGGACTACTACTCTATACATCTATTAAGAGCTTCAAATGCAAGTACCATATCTTTCTCATTAACTACAAATATAGTGTCCATAAAACAACTCATAGTTTCAATAACATTTATACCCACAGAAGAAAGATTTGAAGATAGATATGAAACTACTCCTGGAGTATTTCCAATGTCTTCTGGACTCTTAACAGATATTTCAACTAAATTTTTAGATACTCTTAATATATTTTCTTTTCCTATAACTCCTGTAACATCGTCAAGATAATCTTCAAGTAAGATTAATGTTATTCCTTGAGAGCCCTGTATAATGTTGATTAAATATCCTTCAGAAAGAGTTTTTTTCAAAATTGGTTCAAGTTTTAGAAAAACATGCCAGCTAGGCTTTAACGTTACAGTTGCAACTTTAGTTTTTATATTTATTCTGCTTTTTTTTAAAATTAATTTTATTTTTTTCTCGAGAAAATTTTTTTCTTTTTGTAATTCTTCAGCATATCTCCTTGAGGCGATGAGTACTGCAACCATATTGTCTATTTTGTATTCATCCATTATCATTCTTGAGAGTGCGGAATAATTTATTATTCCATATCTAAGACAATCCATTATAGAAGGATGTGCACCTATATATTCTCTAACTATTTCGGCTATACTTTTTTTGTCTGACACAGTTATTATATGTACGATGCCATATTTAAATGTTCTGAATCTATTTAATGTTGATCAATTATACCAAAATCCTTAAAGGTATATATATTCTAACTAATTTAGATATTTAAATGTCCATTAAAAATCCGAAGACTCTCAGAGAAAAAACTAGATACATAGGTTTTATAGTAGAAGGAGGGAAAGACTTTAAAAGAGAGGACCTAGTTAAGGCTATCTGGAATTCAACCATTGATTTTTTAGGAGAATTTGGAGCTTCTGAAATAGGTCTTTGGGTTAAAGAGTATGATGAAAGCAGTAGATATGGCATAATAGAAAGTAATATAAAATCAGTATACAAAGCCATATTTATACTATCACTTACTAAATCTATAGGTAAAGAAAAAGTTAACGTATTACCTTTTTGTGTTTCAGGCACTATAAAGGGATTAAAAAAAATTAAATCTAATGTTAATTAGTTTATGGAGGTTATATAAATGGCATTCGTTCCACCAGCATCTGGTTATGATAGGGCAATTACCGTTTTCAGTCCAGATGGAAGTTTGTATCAAGTTCAATATGCCGGCGAGGCAGTAAGAAGAGGTGCCACCGCTATAGGGATTAAATGTAATGAAGGCGTTGTCCTTTGTGTTGATAAGAGAATCCCTTCTAGGCTTGTTGAACCGGAGTCCTTTGAGAAGATATTTCAAATAGATGATCATCTTGCAGCAGCTACTTCAGGGATAATAGCAGATGCAAGAGTTCTTGTAGATAGGGCGAGAATTGAAGCTCAGATTCATACCCTGAGTTACGATGAAAAAATGTCTGTAATGATGTTAGCAAAGAAAGTTGGAGATTTAAAACAAATGCACACACAGTATGGCGGATTAAGGCCATTTGGTGCTTCTTTGATTATTGCAGGTATAAATTCACAAGGGCCTCAGATTTTTGTAACTGAGCCTTCAGGAGCTTATCTTGAATGGAAGGCTACAGCCATAGGGGCAGGAAGATCAGTAGCAATGGATATATTTGAAAAAGAATATTCTCCCGAAATATCAATTGAAGATGCTATACTTCTTTCTTTAAGAGCACTAAAAAAATCAATAGAAGGGGATTTAAACAAGAGTAATGTAGAGATGGCCGTAATAAGTATGGAAGATAAACTCTTCAAAAAGATGAATGAAGAAAAATTAAATTTCTACATAGAAAAAGTTAAAGATATTAATGAAGATGAAGATAAGGAGTAGATTATTTGATATCTCTAGATGATGCAGTTACTGCAAAACTCAAGTATCAAGGGGAAAATTTTGAGATTTTAGTAGATCCTAAAAAGGCTCAAGATTTTAAAGAAGGGGGTGAAGTAGAAGATTTCCTTGCAGCAAATTTTATTTTTAAAGATGCAAATAAAGGAGATAAAGCATCACCTGAAACTCTTAAAAAAGTATTTGGTACTGAAAGCGTCAATGAGATTTCAAAAATTATTTTAAAAAAAGGAGATATACATCTAACTACAGAACAAAGAAGAGCAATGATGGAGAATAAGAAAGCTCAGGTAGTTTCTTATATCTCTCAACATTCTATAAATCCTTAAACAGGACATCCTCATCCTCCACAAAGAATAGAAAGTGCCTTAGATGAAGCTAGGGTCACTATAGATATGTACAAGAGAACTGAGGATCAGATTAAACAGATAATCCATGCACTTGCTCCCATACTGCCTATTAAAATTGAAAATAGAAGGATTGGAGTAAAAGTACCTGCTGAACATGCACCAAAAACTATGGGATTTATAAAAGATCTTGGAACAATTATTAAAGAAGAGTGGGGACGCGATGGCTCTTGGATGTTTGTAATTGAAATACCTGCAGGACTACAGGATGATCTTTTCAACAAATTGAACAATGCTACAAAAGGAAATGTTGAAACAAAAATAATGTAATGAAATGGAGAGGTAACATTGGAATTTTTAGTAAAGGATAGATCTATTGTCACTCCAGGAATGGCAATTGCAAAGGGACCTTTTAAGTATGAGTATGGCGTAGATAAATTTGAAGATACAATAATATCTTCTGTTTTGGGGATAGTCTATATTGAGAACAATAGTGTCAGAGTGGTACCTCTAGAGGGCAAATATATGCCAAAAAGAGGCGATGATGTAATAGGTACCGTTGTGGGAATAAATCCTCTGAGTTGGGATTTAGACATAAATGCCCCCTATCTTGCTAATCTTCATGTTCAAGATGCCTTGAGATATGTCAAGGATACTTCAAATCTTGATAGGATATTTAAGGTTGGCGAGGTAATATATGCAAATATTAAAGATGTCGGAGAATCTTCAGACATTGCTTTACAGTCAAAAGAAAGACCTTATGGAAAACTAAAATGGGGTAGAATTGTAAAGATTAATGCTACAAGAGTACCTCGTGTAATAGGAAAAAAAGGATCTATGATAAAGTTACTCAAACAAATGTCAAAATGTGAGATTATGGTTGGGCAGAATGGCAATATATGGATAAAAGGTGAGAGACAAATGGAAGGCATTGTTGAGAAAGCCATCAATAAAATAGACAACGAAGCCCATATACCTGGACTTACAGACAGAATCAAAAAAATGCTTGAAATTGAATTATCAAAATAATATTAGGTGTTATACATGGATAAAGACATAAAATTCTTTGAAAATGGAAAGAGAATTGATGGAAGAGATGTAGATGAATTGAGAAATATAAATATAGAAGTCGGAGTTTTTAAAAGAGCCGACGGCTCTTCCTATATAGAGTGGGGTGGAAATAAAATTTATTGTGCTGTTTATGGCCCAAGGGAGGCTTACCCCAGATTTCTTCAAAAATCAGATAGGGCTATATTAAAGTGTAGATATAATATGGCCTCTTTTGCGGTAGAAGATAGAAAAAGACCTGGGCCCAGTAGAAGAGGCGTGGAGATAGGAAAAGTTACTCAAGGAGCATTAGAGCCAGCATTACTCTTGGAAAACTTCCCAAAGTGTATGGTTGAAGTAAATATTGAAGTTGTACAAGCAGATGCCGGAACAAGATGTGCAGGAATCGCAGCAGCATCTGTAGCACTTGCCAATGCAGGGATCCCCATGAAAGAGTTAGTGCCATCTTGTGCAGCTGGAAAGGTAGATGATAGAATTGTTTTAGATTTATCTAAAGAAGAAGATAATTATGGACAGGCTGATTTACCATTAGCATTTCTCCCAAGAAAAAATGAATTCAGTCTTTTACAAATGGACGGTGACCTTTCTGAAGAGCAACTTGAAGAGGCTTTGGAATTAGGTAAGAAAGGATGCCTTGAAGTATATGAAATTCAAAAGGAAGCTTTAAAGAAGAAATATGTGAGGGAGGATGATTCAAATGAGTAGTGTTCTTTCAGATATTAAAAAAGATTATATGGTAAGTCTATTGAAAAACGGCAAACGTGAAGATGGGAGAGGACTCAATGACATGAGAGACCTAAAAATTGACATAGGCATTGTAAATAAGGCTGAAGGTTCTTGCTATGTCCAAATTGGAGATACAAAAGTTATTGCTGGAGTTAAATGCGAAACAGGAACACCCTTCCCGGATACTCCAAATCAAGGAGTTTTTACTACAAATGCAGAATTAATTCCTATGGCCTCCCCTGACTTTGAAGCCGGACCTCCAAGGGAGGATTCAATAGAACTTGCAAGGGTAGTTGATAGAGGAATTCGAGAGTCAGGTGCAATTGATTTTGAAAAATTAGTTATTAAAGAAGGAGAACTTGTTAGAGTTTTATTTGTAGATATACACATAATGGATTACAATGGAAATCTATTTGATGCGGCAGGCATTGCTGCAATAGCAGCTCTTTACAATGCTAAAATACCAGTATTAGATGAAGAGGGAAACAAAACGGAAGAGCAAATACCTTTGCCAATGAGGAAAATTCCTGTACCTTGTACATATGTAAAAATAGCAGATTCACTATTATATGATCCATCTTTTGAGGAAGAAAGTGTAATGGATTCAAGAATAACAGTTACAACTGAAGACAAAGGAAACATAGCCGCAATGCAAAAAGGAGACGTGGGAAGCTTTAAAAAAGAAGAGATTTTAGAGATTGTTAGAAGATCAAAGGCACGCGGTGACGAAATAAGATCAATTTTAAACGAAAAATTCTCTGATATGAGGTGATTATTATGGCAGTTTCAAAAAAATCGAGCAGCGCAGGGAGATTTGGACCAAGATATGGCAGAAGAATCAGGGTTAAGATTTCTAACATTGAATCACAGATGAAACAAAAACATAAATGTCCACAATGTGGAAGGAAATCAGTAAAGAGAGTAAGCACCGCTATATGGGAATGCTCAAAATGCGATACTAAATTTGCAGGAGGAACATATATTCCAGATACTCCTGTGGGAAGACTTTCACGAAAGGCGTCTTTAAAATAGGAAGTGAGTAATTGTATAAATGTATAGAGTGTAAAAGAATACTTACTCCTACAGAACTTGATGATATAAGAGGGATTAAGTGTCCTTATTGTGGAAACAGAATCTTTGTCAAGATGAGACCTGAATTGTCAAAGTCTGTTCCAGCACGTTAATATGATACTTGTTTCAACCTCTAGAAGGCCATCTACAAGGACAAGATCCTTTGTAAAAGAGCTCTTAGATGTTATACCTCTTTCTTTTCAAGTTACAAGGGGTAAAAAATCTATTGAAGAACTAATAGACATTGCTGTTCTCAAAGGATGTAGAAGATTACTTATAGTAGAATCAAAAGATGGAAATCCCGCCATTCTTTCTTTCATGCATGTTGATAAGAAAGAATGGAAATGGATTGGCATAATGTATGTTACAGTATCTCTTAGAAGAGAAATAAGAATAACTCATGAAATTGATAAATTTGATGATGATGTGCCTTTGCTTATAAAAGGTGAAAAAAATGATTTTTTTGATTTTACTAAAGAAATGTTCGCATGTAAAAACTATGTTGAAAACTTAGAATATCCTATTATTTTATGCAATGAGGGATCTATTAACTTTTTAAGACACGACATCTCTAGTGAATTACTAGGTCCCAAAATTAATGTATTCAAATGGAAGCGTTTATCCTGATGTCAATAACAAAAAATAAATCAAGAGGAGTCCGGGCGGAATACGAAGTCAAAAAATTCCTCCTTGAAAACGGATTTTTTGTCTTTAGTAAAAGAGTAAGTCAGAGTGGACCGGATGTTATAGCTATAAAAGATCAAAACATACTAGTAATTGAAGTTAAAAATACTAAACTATCTAGAGTTCAAATTAAAGGTTCTCAGCTAAAATCTCTTTCAGAAACAGCTGCAGAAATATCTAAAAAAACTATTCTATACCCAATAATAATCCTTGCTGTTAAATTTTCTTCAAAAAAAACTGGATGGGCCTTTATTTCTATTGAAAATGAAAAATTTGAAGATAAAATAATTATAAAGGAACAAGAAAAACTGTTAGAACTAAGCAAAGGCTTAAAAAGTTTCATTTGAGACTTAGAGAATAGAGAGGGTCAGATGCAAAAAAAATCAAATACAAGATATTCAAAAAATCCTAGAAAGTTTAAACAAAAAACTCAGTCTAATAAAAACAGAAAGCTAAATATGGCAAGAGTTTCAGATTTCAAATGGGATTTAAATCAAATACTAAATAAATTACCTGAGGACAAGGCAGGATTGATACGTGGACCTCTCTATGCAAAAGCTTCAAAAATAAGTGTCGACGAAGCTAAAAAGTTTTTGAAGGAAAAAGAAGAAGAAGGGGTAATTGAAAAAGAAATAGCTATAGAAATACTCCGGGTCTTGACAAAATATTCAAAATTTAGATAATCTTTCTTGTTAAGTATATTAAATAATAATCTATTAGGGAAATTTATTTATATATAGTGTTGTTATTGTAAAATATACTCTATATAGGAGATTTATCGATAAGATGCCCTACGATCCGAAAATAGATTACTATGAATTAATTGGAGATATTACACCTTCATCTAATTTAAAACAGATTAAGAGATCCTACAGAAAAAAAGCTTTAAAATATCATCCGGATAAAAATCCTGGAAAAGAAGAATGGGCTAAAAATAAATTTCTTGAGCTAAAATATATTTATGAAATTCTTATAGATAAAGAAAAAAAAGAGCGATATGATATAGATAGAGAAAAATACTTATCTTTTAAAAATCCTACTAGTTATGAAGTGCGGCCTGATTGGAAATATACAACAAATCTCAATATTAACTCTCTAGATATAAATCTAAATTCGATAAATTTTGTAAAAAGAAAACCTTATGTAGTTCATGATTATGGAAAAGACTCAAACCAAATTTTCATAAGAGTTTTTATTTATTCAGTTATGTTTATTATGGTTTTAGTTACAATATATATGTTAATCTATATTAATCAATAAGTGCCTTTTTTTCTATATACTTTTCCACCATTTTGGCATTCAATAGAGGCACTTTTAATCCCATAAGTATTTTCTCTGCAGCAATTCTTTTCAAGATTTCTCTTTCCCCATGGTCCTGAGATATTCTTTCAAGATCTTTAATAAATTCTGAGGAATTCAACTTTGAAAGAACTGCCGAAATATCTTCTTCTTTAAACCTACTTTTTTTTGGTATCATATCTTCTACAAGTTTATCAAGAGACTTCATATCAAACTTGTCAGACATAAAATCATATATTTTGTTATTGAATGATTCTCTAATTGATAGTAAAAGCATTGCTATATCAAAGTCTTCAGTAAGTTCTTCAACTTCCATTCTCTTTACACACTTCCAACCATTATAGTTTCCCAAAAAATGGACCATTTCTTTATTTGTTTCAAGTTCATTTCCCTTATCTTGAATAGGATTCTCTCCAAGATAGTTATCAAAGACATCTGGCGTAAGTCTTTCAATGCCTAGTTTTTCTAGCACCATTTCTGTCAGGATCCCCTTTGCAATACTTTTTGCTTCCTTTATAGTTGCTATTTCCGATAATTTTTTTGTTGTAGCAGGAGATTTTACCTTATAAAGAGCACTAGAAATTCCATCCCCTTCACTTATAATTGAATTAACTATGTTTTGTATATAATTAAGATCAAAATCTTGCCCCAAATATTCAAATATTTTTTCATTAAATGATTCTCTTATAGATAATAACAATCGTGCCATATCGAGTTTATCTTTTTCTTCAATAGTTTCAAAACCTTTGTAGCATTTCCATCCTTTATAATTACCGATGAACTCAACTTTTTCAGGCATAGCCATCCGATCACCTAATTTCATTGGACCGTTCTTGTTTAAAAATGTTTACCGAATTATTTGGTATTATCAAAAAGAAATATAAAAACTAAATTATAAGAAAGATGAGAGAATATGAGGATAACTTTTGTTGGTTCAGGTGCAATAGGAAGTCTTTTTGGAGGCCTTCTAAAAAAAGGAGGATCAGATGTCTTACTTATAGGAAGACAGGATCATGTGAGATCTATAAAAAGAAATGGGTTAACTATCTCTGGAATTGAAAAATTTACAATTAATATAGATGCTTCCACAAATCCTCTTGATGCAGAGGATTCAGATCTTATTGTGATCACAACTAAAGCATATGATACTAAAAAAGCACTTCTAGATGTCGTACCCATTTTAACTAATAATATAAAAGTAATGTCTCTGCAAAACGGTGTGGGAAACATTGAAGAAATCTCTAAATACGTTGAAGACCATAATGTCTTAGGATCAGTAACTAGCATGGGAGCTTTACTTGAAGCTCCAGGCAAGGTACAATTTAGGGGAAAGGGAACTACCTTTGTTGGCGAACTATCAAAGGAAGGCAAATATGCAAAAAAAATATCAAATATATTTAATAACGCCGGAATAAAAACACAGTTTACAAATGATATATTCTGTGAGATATGGTCAAAAGCCATAATTAACTCTGCAATAAATCCAATTGCTTCTATTTTTGACAATAAAAATGGTATCCTTTTAGATGAGAATCTTCTAAAAATTGTAAGAGAGGTTACAAATGAAGGAAGGACAATTCTTCAAAAAGATGGAATAAATATTCCAAACGATATTTTTGAAAAAACATTAGAGGTCATTAATAATACTTCTAACAATATCAATTCTACTCTTTCAGATCTTAGGAATGGGAATAAAACAGAAATTGATTATATTTCTGGTAAAATCGTGGAAGTTGGACATAAATTAGGTTTACCTACATCTTACAATAAGACACTATTTGATATGATCAAATACAAAGAAAATATACTATTAAAATCTTAATAAATAGAGTTCATGTTCTCTCTAGAATATATATTTAAATTCAAATGTTAATAATGAGTCATATAACAGAAAAGCATTTTAATATTTACCAACTAAAAAGTAATTAGGTGTTTTGATGGACGACGATGTGTCCTTTATAATGTCAAAATTGATGGAAAAGGGTTATACAGAATCTCAAATAAAGGAGAAAATAAAATTAAAAAAAGAGTCACTAATGTATGATATAACAACCAAAGGTATAATTTCTATGATTGCCTCTGAAGAAGGAATAACTCTCCCTGGAAAAGAGGATACCAATATTGAATCATTGAAAGAGGGAATGAAGGATGTCAATGTCTTAGGTAGGATTTCTAGAAAATATCTTCCAAAAGAATTTACGAGAGACGATGGCTCCCGAGGGGTAGTACTGAATGCATTCCTAACTGACAATACGGGAGAGATTCCATTGGTTTTTTGGGATGAAAACGCTGTCAATTACAATGAAGAGTTGAAAAAAGGAGATGTAATCAAAATTATTTCTGGACAGATCAAAGGCAGCTTGAAAGGACCACAACTTCACATTTCTTCAAAAAGTAAGGTAATTATAAATCCTGAAGGAATAGATGAATCTATTTTACCTGATTCATATAATATTCACTCTTTAAAATATGAACGAGTTATGATTTCTGAATTAGAACCTGGGGACAAGTTCAAAGAAATTAGAGGGACCATCGCCAAATTATATTCTGTATTTTTTTATGATGGCTGTTCAAAGTGCTATAAAAAAATTGATTCAACTCAAAAAGGATTTTGCAAATATTGTAAGATTGAGACATCACCTATAAAGATTGCCATATTAGACGTAGGATTAGACGATTCGAGTGGGTATATAAGGGCTTCCTTTTTTAAAGATAGAGCAGAAAAAATCTTGAATGTTTCAAGCGATGAAATATATCAACAAGTAAAAAATTATCTTGAAAAAGGATTTAATTTGAGAAATGCGGGAGAAACTTATTTATCTGAAAACCATTATATTTTATTGGGAAAAGAAGTGCTGATTTCTGGAAAAGTTGCAGAAAGTGAATTTGTTGGAAGTGTATTCCAAGTACATAATATACACGACATAGATCTAGAAGAAGAAATCGATATAGTTTTAGAGGCCATAGAGAAGGAGATCAAATGAAACACAACTATTCTATTGAGATGGATATAGGCAATGTCAAAGGAGATGAACCATTAGTTTCTTTCATAGGTGTAGTAGTTTCTATAGACCCATCAACTTATATGATGATCATTGATGATGGAACAGGAGCAATAAGTGTTTCCTCAGATATGCTTTATGACGTAGAAAAAATACTAAGGGTAATTGGCATCCCATATAAAGAAGGTGGACAGATAATTGTAGATTCTGATATAATCCAAGACTTTTCTGATTTTAAAATAGATCTCTTCAGAAAAGTACAAGACATTGAGAAGGAGGTCTATCAATGAAAAAAAGAATGCCATCTTCAAGATTGTCTTTAGCAGAAATTCAAAAAGGTTATTTTGTAAAACCTGAAGATGACTTTGCAACTAATTATGTTATTACTCAAGATGGTTTGAAGGTTTATAGGCTAAAAGGAATTGCAACAATAATGTCAGAACCTAGATTATCCGATGATGGTACCTATGGCTCAGTTTTTCTAGACGATGGATCACAAAACATAGTTGCTCTAGCATTCAGAGAAAATACTAAGCTCTTAATGTCAATTAAGAAAGGAGATTTGGTTCAGTTCATAGCAAAACTTAATGAGTGGCAGGGTAAAAAGCAGCTTACAATTGAAGCTTTATCTTTAGTTTCTTCCAATATGCTTACCTTACATAGGGCTGAATCTGTACTTACTAAACTCAAACAGAAAAAATATTTTAATATAGCTCAGAAGATATACGAAGAGGAAAAAAATGTTAGAAAGGCAATGGATCGTGCTAAAAAAGAAGGAATAAATCCAGACTTGATAGATGCCATTGAAGAGTTAAACTATCTCAAAGAATATGCAGAAGAAAATCGCATCTTTGATTCTGATACAGTTCTTGAATCAAAAGTTTTAGATGCAATTGAAAAACTTGATGAAGGCGATGGAGTTGTGCTTGATTTAATACTTTATGAATTAAAAGATGACTATGTAGCTGATGACATTGATAACGCTGTAAGAGAACTTCTTTCTAGAGGGGATCTATATGAGCCAAAAGTGAACTACTTTAAAAAGACAAATTGATGGTGAGTTATAATTAGAAAATATCAAATAGGCGTTATCGGATCTGCACGTGGTAATATAGATGAAGATATAAATCTAGTAGCAAAAGAACTTGGAAGAGCTATTGCTAAAAATAACTTAATTCTTTTTTCTGGCGCTTGCCCAGGTCTTCCACTTGAAGCTACAATTGGCGCAAAAGAGTTTGAAGGTATCACAGTTGGAATCTCTCCTGCAATTAATATAAAAGAACACGTTGAAAACTATAAATATCCATATGATGTATTTGATACATTGATATTTACTGGATCTGGGTATAAAGGCAGAAATGTTACTTTAGTAAGAAGTTGTGATGCAGTTATTTCCATACAAGGAATGATTGGCACTCTAAATGAGCTTACTATAGCATACGACGAAAAAAAGATTATTGGATTATTATTGGGAACAGGAGGAGCTTCTGATCTATTTTTAGATCTTTTAAAGAAAATTGATAAGTCAAACGAAAATGTTTTAACTTCTGATAATCCTTACGATTTAATTGAAAAAATAATAGAAGTTTTAGATAGAATTCATTGAGAGTAACCTATCTAAATAATCCTCTTTCAAATCCATTCCAAACACGTCACCATTTCTATGATAATCAGAACCTGCAGTAGGTATAAGGGAATATTTTTCTGCAAGCTTCAAATATTCCTCTTGTTCCTCTTTGCTATGTTTAGAATAATATACTTCAAGCCCCTCAAGACCAACGTCTGCTAAATAGGATATAAAAGTATCAAGATCTTCATTTCTTAAAAAGGTATATTTAGGGTGAGCTAGTACTGGAACACCTTTATACTTTTTGATTATCTCAATTGCCTTTTTTATAGAAGGTCTTTCTTTTGAAACATAACATGATTTGTCATTTCCAATGTATCTTTCAAACGCCTCTTTAAAAGTAGACACATAACCTTTTTTTACCATTATATCTGCGATGTGTGGCCTTCCAATATTGCCCTCAGCACTTGCTTTTAGCTCTTCGATAGTAATTTCAAAACCAAACTTTTCAAGTTTTTTTAACATTTTCTGATTTCTATCATCTCTTGAATTTTTTAGTTTGTTTACAAAATTTTGGAACTTAAGATTGGTATAATCAACAAAATAACCCAACATATGTATCTGTTTATCATGTTTTGCGCTTATTTCAAGGGCAGGAATCAGATTTACACCCTTTTCATTTGCAGCCACCATACCTTCAGGTATGCCATCGATAGTGTCATGGTCTGCAATAGCAATAGTATTGATTCTATTTTCATTAGCTTTGGAAATAATAGCTGTGGGAGAAAGAAGCCCGTCAGAAGCTGTTGTGTGAACATGTAAATCTACTTTCATAGAAATGATGAAATTTAATTAATTTAAATGACTTTCTGGTTATCAAAAATTACAGGAAGTTCCATAATATTTATAAATGATTTTAATAAGGGTTGCAGGGTGAATTATTGAAAAATCTTGAACTACCAATAATACTCATATTAATGGCATTGCCATTTTTTATAATTAAAAGTGAAGACTTCACCACTTATATTTACTGGGCACTTGTATCTTTTGGCTATTTAATTTATATTACATTTTCTACGAGAAGGTGGGCAAATGAATAATATGCTGTTGATTATTGGAATTTATGCAATAATTGGAACCGTCATAGCTTTGTATTCAAGAGGGGCAAAAACCCAAGAGAGTTTTTTTATAGGTGACAGGAGTATAGGTGGTGTAGTTTCTGCACTTACTTATGCAAGTACAACTTTTTCAGCATTCATGATGGTTGGTTTAGTCGGATTAGCTTATGCGACTGGCGTCGGAGCTTTAGGTTTTGAGTTAGTTTATCTTGTGGGAACTCTTTTCTTCTTGTCCTTTTATGGCCCCAGAGTATGGAAAATTGCTAAAGAAAGAAATGTTGTTTCTCCCTCGGGAATTTTAGAACATAGGTATGGTCTCAAAACTGTAAAAACTGCCGCCATCATATCTCTCATTGCACTTGTACCTTACACTTCAGTACAGCTTACAGGAGTTGCTCTAATTCTTGAGCAAAATGCCAGTATTACTTATTCAACTGGAATAATAATAATTGGACTTTTAGTAGCTTTATGGACATTCCTTGGAGGTCTTAGGGGTGTAGCATTAACAGATTCAATTCAAGGCATTTTAATGATTTCTTTGTCTATAATAACATTAGCATGGGTAACAGCAAGAGTTGATTTCTCTGCTATTTCTTCACTAGGCCAAGCAATGTATGTTCCAAATCCAGTATGGACTCCTAAATTCTTCTTGTCATTAACTATACCGTGGTTTTTCTTTGCTTTAACAAATCCACAAGTTTTTCAAAGAATGTTTATCTCTAAAGATTTAGCTTCACTAAGAAAAATGATTGTATACTTCGGATTATTTGGACTATTTTATACTGTCATAGTTACTCTAATTGGAATTCAATTAAGAATTTTGACTTTTGAAGGTCTTTTTCCATTGGTAGAATACAGAGATAATGTCACACCAATTTTACTTTCAATAATGCCTGAATGGATATCTCTATTGGTGGCATTAAGTATTATTGCCGCCTCAGTTTCAACTGCAAACTCAATTGTTTTGACATTATCTTCAATGGTTTCAAAGGACATTGTTAAGGAGAAAGGAATACTATATGGAAAAATTACCATTGTTTTACTAACTTTGGTGATTTCTTTGTTTGCAGTTAGAAAAGTAAGCTATATCGTGGAACTTTCAGTTTTGTCTTCTACCATACTATTGTGTTTATTACCTCTAATATTTGGATTGTTCCACTCTGAATTGGGAAAAGATTTAACTGGAATCTTAACTATTCTAAGTGGATTTTTTGTTTCAATAGCTTTAACTTTCCTAAATCTAACTCCACTTGGGATCCCGATACCAATTATAACCCTAGCCGTTTCATTTTCCACATTTTTAATTGTTGGAAAAATAGAGTCAAAATAAATTTAGAATCTAGTAGAAAATCTTTTATTGTTATTAAATATTAATTGGATATGATAACTAGAATGTTCGTTATTGCAGATAATTCATCTTTAACTCCTCAAACTGTAGTTAACTATATCGTAAGCCTTGGAAAAACTTTGAACATTAAAGATACTTGTTATGGCATTATGGTCGAAGGTGATGGTGATGTTGTTGAGAATGTTACATTAAAAGTTAGAGATAAATTTAATGGGGATATATTCTCAAAACATAGGGCTTATCCAATAGGCGATGAAAGAAGATGTAGAGCTACAAGAGGAGGAGGCGCAAGACCTGGATATTATTTTTTAATACAAGAGTATAAAATGTTACCATTTATATCTAAAGTTCTTAAAGAAAAAAGATTTAAAAAAATTGATAAAAAAAAGGTAAAACCTGTAGATGTAGATTTATTGAAGAAGGTAATTAAGGAGAAGGTGTAAGTTTGAAAGTTTTTATTTATCCTCCAAATAGTATGATCTTACAAGATTTAGTTGAGAGATTTGGACACACTCCACTTGCACTTGCCAAAGAGATAGATAGAAGAGTAAATGATCCAGAGCTTGATTCTCCTCCGATGAACATAACTGAAATAGATGTAAAAATTGGATTGAAATATGCTGCAATAGAAGTTCCTTCTGGAGTTAGAGGTAGACTCGCTTTGTTTGGCCCACTAATCGATGAAGCCGAGGCCGCCATAATTGTAAATAACTTCCCATCTACATTTGGTTGCATGGCTTGTGCAAGAACAAACGAACTTACTATTTATTTGATTAAACAAAAGAAGGTTCCAACATTAGAACTTGATTATCCTAAAAATGAAGAAGAAGTAGAAGATTTTGTTGCAAGAATTAAGGAATTCTTGGAGGATTTAAAATGATTAAAATAGCTCAACTTTCCTGCGGCAATGATTACAGTGGAATACAAAAAGAAATCGAGAAGGCAGCAGAAACAGTAGGCGCCAAAATAGTCTTTCCTGATGTTGATATAGATTTTGATGAAGCTGTAGAAGAATTTGGATTCAATCCTGTGAGTGCAGGGTTAAAACTAATGATTGCAAGAGCAAAAGCCCTTGTAGATAAATCTTTTGAAGCAGACGCCGTATTTATAGCAACATGTTTTAGATGTGCAGAAGGATCTCTAATCAGAAATGAACTTAGAAGATATCTTCAGAAACATACAAGACTCCCAGTTGTAATGTATTCTTTCACAGAGAATACTCGTGCAAGCGTACTTCTTACAAGAATGGAGGCACTTGTGACTATTGTTAAAAGAAAAGATTTATTGGGGAGAGAGAGGCAAGTTGGTATTACAATGGGCATTGATTCAGGATCGGCTACTACTAAAGCAGTAATTATGCAGGAAAATAAGATAATAGGAAAGTACTGGAGTCCAACTACAACAGTAATTGAATCTGCTGAAGCTGTGGTAAAAGAAGCTCTTAAAAAAGCTAAAATGGATATTAAAGATATAGAATCCATTGGAACAACTGGTTATGGTAGATATATGATAGGAAAACATTTCAAGGCAAAACTTGTTCAAGAAGAATTAACTGTAAATTCTAAAGGGGCAGTTTTCCTTGCCGATAGACAAAAAGGCGAAGCAACAATATTGGATATAGGCGGAATGGATAACAAAGCTATAGCTGTAATGGACGGGATTCCAGATAGCTTTACAATGGGAGGAATATGTGCGGGCGCCTCAGGAAGATTTTTAGAAACAACTGCAAAGAGACTCGGTCTTGAAATTGGAGAGTTTGGAGATCTTGCAGCCAAAGGAGATCTTCATAAAGTACCAATGAATAGTTATTGTACTGTATTTGGAATTCAGGGATTAGTTTCAGCTTTAGCTGAAGGCTATAATAAAGAAGATGTGGCGGCCGCAGCGTGTAGAAGCGTAGCCGAGCAGATTTATGAACAACAACTTCAGGAAATTGATGTAAGATATCCTCTAATTCAAGTTGGAGGCACTTCCCTTCTGAAAGGGCTCGTTATGGCGGTAGGCGATATATTAAAGACTGAGCCTTTAGTCCCTCCAGATTCTCAATATATCGGTGCAGTTGGTGGAGCCCTACTTTGCTCAGGATTTATCTAAAGGGGATGCAATGGAAATAATAGTTGAAGGATTGCCAGAGAAAGAATCTCAAGGTTATGTAACTCTTATTAATGATATAATGAGAGAATTTGAGATAAGGAGAAGTGTAGAAAAAGTATATTTTTATGGCGATACTGAAAACTTTGTTTTCATCGCTTCAATCAGAATAAAAAAAGTTTTAGAACCTCTAAGAATAGAAGACGTTGCTACCTACAATCCAGAAAAAGAAATCTTATCTGTTGAAGATGAATTTTATGTTCCAAAAATTTTGTCTCTTCTTTGGTCATTTTCAAAAGAAGAAATTGAACAAAAAGATAGAACTGAAATTAAAATACCTTCTGAAATATTCAATAAATTAAAATCTGAAATCGTCTATTACCCTACTGAAGATTTGAAAAAAAATGTTCAAGAAGCAATAAATAGAATTTTACCTGAAGCCGCTAGAATTAAATATATACTCTCTGCCGAAAAAACTATCACTGTGGCATCAAGTGAAAATGCACTCTCCGATGAAAACAAAAAGCTTGCACATAAAATGCATGAGAGGGATTAGGTGAATTTCAATGTTTAAAATGGCATTATTTGAAGGTGGACTTCACAGGGCCGACGAGTTAGAAGATCTTGTAGATGATCTTGGTGGTTTTTTAATTCAGAAGAACGTCACTCAAATAGATATAACCCTTATAATGGCTGTACCCGGAGAAGATTACGAGCTTATTAAAGAAAAAGCAAAGGAGTTAAGGGGAAAAATAGTAGAAGTTCCTCTTGCAGGTTCAGAAATTACAATTGTTTCACCCTCTCTTGGAAAACATCATCTTCCTCATCCAGTTTGTGATATTTCAGAATACATAAGAAGAAATGGTGCTGTAACTAATGTAATGGGTCTTGCAAGAGGGGTAGGCCAAAGAATAAATCAGATAACTGCGGTGGAGAAAGGAATGATAGAAGAAGCCGATGTTGCAGTTTATTCTTTGGGAAATTTCAGCCACTGTCTTGAAAAAAAGACTCATCTTTTCATGGATATTGAAATACCTGTGGTAGTACTTGGTGGTCCTGAAAAATTTATAGCTGAAGGTCTTGATTATTATGTTGGTGGTATTGGAAGAAGAAGTCAAAGACTTCGTCAAAAATTTGATTTAGATATTTTTGATATTATGGTAAGTGAAATATCAAAAGCAGTTGAAAAAAGACGAAGAGAAATAGAAGAAGATCCTTTAGTTATTGAGCCAATATATCTAAAAAAAATTATAGAAGAAAATGTTGAAGGAATAGATAAGATTGTATCTCCCATTCCTGTAGTATTGAATGTAGATGGGATTAAAGTAAAAATGCCTTTGAATCAATTCATAGAAAAAATAAAAAATATTGAATTTGATGGTAGGAAAATAGAAGAATACTGTAATATTTATCAATCACCTTATAGTGGAATTACTATACTTAAGATATTTACAAAGTCTTATTTCGAATCAATAGATAAAAAATCTTAATCTAATTCCAATTATTCTTGAGATAATAAAAATAAAAAAGAACTAAAGGAGTTCCAAATAGTCCATATACCAATAAATTTATAATACTTGAAGGAAATAATCCTACCAAACTTTCAAATAAGACCATTAATATAAAAATACCTATTGACAAAATAACAAATCTTTTATCTGGGATAAATATAATTCCTAAACTTTTTGAGATTAATATCATTCCAATTATACAGGATACCAGAGTTGAAAAAGCTGCTCCGTTTATGTTATAAACTGGAACCAATAAAAAATTTAGAATTACATTTATAGTAGCTATTAACGCTGTTATCTTCATGGGCTGCCACTGTTTTCCAATACCTTGTAAAGATGTTGATCCAATATAAAAAATTGAGTAGAATATCATAGCAATTGACAAAATTTTTAGAACCCATCCACCTTCCTGGATACCAAATAGAAAATATATAATTGGATTTGAAAATGCAAAAAGTGAAAGTGCAACAGGAAGTGTAAAACTAAATGAAGATTTAAGTGAAACTAAAATGCTATCTATTTTTTCCCTTTCAATTGATTTCAATCTTGAAATCTCAGGCAGTAACACTGCAGACAAAGCTATTGCAAATGAAGGAACTATTCCTGCTGTAGGTGAAGCCATACCATAAATTCCAACTGTTTCAGGCCCAAAAAATCTAGCCAAGACGTATATATCTGCATTGAAAAGAAGCACAAGACCTAATGAGAATATAGAAACAGGAATAGCAAATTCTAAAATTTTTCTAAACTCTTTATAATACTCATTTTTTAGTTTTAATTTTATGCCACTCTTCATGACAAACAAAAAAGATACTATTATCCCAACTAGATATCCTCCTACAAGGGATCCAGAAGCACCAGAAACTCTGAACATATATGAAAGAGGGACTGAAAGTAAAAAATAGGATAGTGAAAGAGCAAATATTGAAATTGCCATATAATTTACTTTTTTTATACCAAGTAAGATTCCATTAAAAACTGAAAATATAAAACCAAGAGGGACTACTAAAAGAATTATTTTAAGAGGTATGGCTATACCTTCCCTTATCTCAGGTGAGTAGTAGTTTAATATAAATGGATTTAGAGCAAATAAAAAAGTAAACAGTGCAATTCCAATTGGTATAAAAAATAGAGAAGATGATATTTTTTCCGATTTATTTTCTGAATCAAAAATAGATGTGAATCTTGATACTGTAGGCGCTATTCCAAAAGAAGAAAGAATTAGAATAAGTGATTGAAAAGGCATAATAGCTGTTAGAAATCCATACTCTGAGAGGAGAAGTATGTTTGCAGTAAAAAGTATGAATAAATAATTTGCGACCCTTGAGAATGAATTTGCTAAAAGAAGTATTAAAGATTTCTTGATCATCATTTTATGACTAAATCTTTATCTTTTATCTCTTTTGTTTAGTCTCTTAATTTTTCTCCAAGTTTTATTATATTTGTCCGTCCCTTTTCTTCTTTTTCTATTAGTTTTCTCTTCAGAAGCTTATCTAAGACCCTCGACAATGTTGGTTTTGAAAAGAATGTAGTTTGTTCAAATAGCTTAGCCTGTGTCATTGAACCTCCATTATCCGATATTATCTTCAAGATTCTTGATTCTCTTGGATCTAAAACATTTAAGGCTACTTCTATCTTACTGTAACCTTTTTTCCTTGTGAGGAAAAGGATAGCCATTAATCCAAAGAATATAATGGATACAGATATTAAAATATATAACGCAGTGTTGTCATGTGGTTCTTCTTCTATAGGTTTTTGTTCTATAATTTGTCTCAATGGCGCATATTTTTCATCATAATTAGCGTTAAAGACAAATCTTTCTCCTTCTTTTACATCTTCTTTGTACCAAACTACTGAAACTTTATTGTCTACAGATTCTAACCTGGAAGGAGGAGGTGAAAACTCTGGTAGTAAGGGAATACCTCTTTCAAAATTAAATGCTGTTTTTAGGTATCTTATATTACAGGGAGATTCAAAATCAAAGCTTATAATATATGAATCATTTTTAGCCGATGTTAGATCTGTGGTGTCGTATTCTATTGTAACAAGAAGACTTTCTCCCAATCTTAGACTTCTATCAAAAAAAAATCTAACAAAGGACTCTCTACCAATAGGAGATGAAGAGGATTCAAGAACATTTCCATTTTCATCAACTATTCTTAAGTTATTGGCTCTCCCTGGAACGTAAAGTGAAAATCTATTAAAATCGGGCAAGCCTAAGTTTAAAAATATAATTCTAATGGTGACATGCTCAGAATTTTCATAAACATCAACATCTACAGTACATCCCATACAGGCAAACTCTTCTATCGCGTATGCTGGAACCTGTAAAGTCATGCCTATAAAAATTAGGAAAATTAAGACTATTTTTTTCATATTGTCACCATTCATCTAATTTAGGGATGTATACACTACAATATATAAGAGATTATTTAAGATTTATCCTAATTAAAAGAAAGATTTTTATATTTTAAAATACATTCGAAAACAATGGCCCTATATATTCTTAAATGGATTGTTGGAGCGATTGTATTCAGCGTAGGCATATTATTTGCTCTCTCAGCAGCTTTGAGTGCACAATCGTCGGATATTTATTATATTTCAGGTACTGCAATGATTGCTATTTCCTTTATCATCGTTGGATCTAATATATTCTTTATGGGAGTAACAGAAAGAAAAAAGAAGAAAGAATTAAAAAGAAATAAAGATCTTCTGACAAAAGTTGAAATTCTTTCTTCGAAGAAAAGAATAGATTCTTACAGAAATATTAGATAATTTCAATATTATAAATCTCTTCTATCAAATATCTGTGTATATTATCAATATCTTCTTTAGATAAAATTCTTTTTTCAAAAAGTTTTTTAGTTACTTTAGGGACTGACTTAGGTCCTAAAACGGAACCTGGTCTACTCTTATCATCAATATAATCTGTTTCCATTAAAAATCGTTTTCCTTCTTCACAGGCTTTGACTATATTCTTTTCTCTTGCAATAATTGAAGGGTAGATGCCAATTTTTTCACAAATAGAAATCATAGGAGGGGAAAAATGTTTTATTATTTTTTCAGAATTTCCATATCTTTCAACGATTTTTCCTAATTCAAAAAATTTTTCTTCACTAAAAGTTTCTGTGTGCAGTTGTACGGGACAATTTAATCTCTTTGAAACCTTTAGTACCTCTATTAAAAATTTGTTTGAGATGTCTATAATATCTTTGTCTACTTCATAATGGGGCCTTCCTACTTCTCCTATTCCGAATACCAAACCCTCTGAGATTCTCTTTTCTATTTCATTTAATACATCCATGGAAATTTCGAAGGCTTTTTCTCCTCCCACTTTCATTACAAGACGGTGAAATTCTGCTGGGTGAAGTCCAATTATTGGATAAGATTTAGCATCAGTTTCTTTATTAATGATTCTTGATAAATCAATTAAATTGTCATAAGCTTTCTCAAAACCTTTGCTGTTTTTTACTTCAACTTCTGAGTCTTGAGCGGTTTTGTAGACCAGTATGAAATGTGTTCCGCCTGCAGAAGAGAAATCTCTAACTGCTTCAAGACCTCTTCCCCTTAAAGGGTCAATATGCATATGATTGTCTGTTATTATCATTAAATTAATTTGACATAACTACTATTAATATTTTTGGAAAATCTTTAAATGGGGAATAAAATTCTATCTCCAACTTTCATTCCATATTTCTTGATAGATTCTGAAGGCATTTCAATAAAATATTTGGCTTTCCCTTTATGCCTCACATATAAAGAAAAAGGATTTACATTTTCCTTCATATCGATAATCTCAAATTTAGAATTAAGCCATAACACATCAATTGGGAAAAAAACAAACAACATTGTTATTGCAGCATTTCTCTCTTTTTTTAGGCAAAAAATATAAACTTCTTGTGAGCCAGATATATTTTTTTTAAACATAAGTCCTTTTGAAAGCTCAAAGATATTCCTCTGATATCTTAATTTACTAAAAATTTTTGAAAGGTCATAAGAATGCATTAATTAAATCATTTATCTAATTTTAAAAAATTATCCAAATTATAACCCAAAACTTTATATATAGTAACACGTTTAAAGATATTAGTGTTACTGGCATATAGTATTTTGCCGTATAGAGTTTAAATCTCTATACGGTTTTTATTTACAAATATTTATATCATATAAAACTTTTTAAATGGATATTCTTTCCTTTGACTATGGAGCAAATGAAAGAACATCTTCTTGTAACAACTCCAACTGCCAGACAATTTGATGGAATTTGGGAAATTGAATGGGCATTGGAAGGGGAGATATTTGAGATAAAAAAAACAAAGTTCAAAGGAGTTTTATTAGTAAAGTGTAAAAATGCTAAAAAGGCTGCAGAAATGATTAAAGATTATGAAACTAGTGCCATACATAGAGTCTTGCCTTTTGACAGATATATCAATACAGATATGAATCTAATAAATGTGGAAGCAACTGACGTTGCAATATCCAAAATATTTAAAAGTGACACATTTGCTGTAAGATGCAAGAAAAGAGGAAAAGTTAATTTTAAATCTCAGGACATTGAAAAAGAAATTGGCGCAAAAATCGTTGAATCAACTAATGCAAAAGTAAATCTTGAAGATCCCGACGTAAAGGTCATTATTCAGATAATTGACAAAAAAACAGGGATTTCTGTCCTAAAAAAAGATGAAATTATTAGAAAAGATGTTCTCGAAGAGGACACAGATTCTTTCTAAACTAATTTTGTTTTAAGTCCGTTAATATCTTCTTTTATGCTATCTATTGCTTCAATAAGCGCCTGCTTTGGAGATATTGTCCCGTCAGTGTTAATTATAAACATCGGACTTTTTTTGTCTAGCAGTGGATGATCGACTCTATAAGCAGCTACATTAACCTTTTTATTTTTTAATAATACAACTCTCAATAAATTGCAAAGTGTATGATCTTCACCAATAATCCTAAACTCCATTAAACTTCCATCATTTTTTATTACTTCAATATCCAAATTAATCACCTACATAATCTCTTAGATACGAAAGAGCATCGTCGTAGCTTATATTTAAAGATACCGTTTCTTTATCCTTAAAAATCTTTTTTTCTATACCTTCATTTAAAAGTTCTGAAGATAACATATCTGATTCAATTGCAACTCTTACAATAATTTCTTTTACAGGTTTTGAAACTCCAGTTAAATCTTTTAATAAGCATGAAACCTCTCCGGCAATCTCTGCAACTGTTGAAACGTTTGCAGTGGAAATAACTTTATCTTTATCCACTTCAAAAAAGTATCCTTTGTCATCTATGACCGATTTTAAAAGTTTAACAGGAACAGTTACACTCGAAATTTTAGATATACTATCAAGACTATATGTATAAAATCCTTTTTTTTCTTTTAATTCTTTTTCCTTCAACTCTTCCAAGAAACTTTTAATTGAGTAGGCTATATCTTTCAGATTATTTGGATCTAAAACTACAACCTTTAAAGTATCTTCGGATATATCAAAACAAATATCCTCAAAGTTTGAAAGAAAATGGGCAATTTCTACCTTTTCATTGCCCTTGATTTTAAAACTCAAGACTCTTGTTTTCTTTTTCATCTTATCATAATTTAGCTTTCAAATAGTCATTTGCCGTCTTTCTAGTTTCCTTGGAATTACAGTAGTTGCATTCAAGCTTTCCATCCTTAATTCCAAGAGTTTTTTTACAAACTCCACAGACAGCTCTAATTACTCCAAGAGAATCTTCTGCAGTTGAAAGTCTTATTGCATCTCCCTGAGTATCCACTACCCTTGCCCTTACAACATCACCATTTCTGAACTCTGTTGAAATAGTTTTTACGTATTTTTTGTCAGTCTGGGAAACATAGATTCTAGCTTTTGTATTGGCTGAAAGCTTTTTATCCGAATATCCTTCTAAAGCTAAAAGATCTACATAGACCATTTGTGGCTTAACTGAGACTATCTCTCCATAGACAATATCGCCTTCTTTTATTTTAGGCACAACATTTGTTTTTGAAATAACACTTGCACTTCTTCTTGACATGTCAAGATCTAGATTTCCTACTAAAGTTGCATATATCTTTCCGTTTTCTTCATAAGCTCCCTCTCCTGGTAAAAATTCTTCTGCAACTCCTATATAGTCACCAGGTATAACAAACTCTTTTTTAGTCTCTGCTTTTGCGTTCATCATAACACCTCATAAATCTATAAAGTTCAACTTCAATCATTACTTTTTTTTTCTTATGGATATCAAACATTGCTTTTATTGGAAAATTAATACTCTTCTTTTCTACTAACTCGAAACCACTCTCCATAGCAACATCTCTTATGAAATCACAGTTTCCTTTCTTATGTAAGGAATACACTACATCTCCTATTTCAAATGCCTTTTTCAAAAATTTTGTATCCATACTCCTCTTTTTTGTACCAAAAGGCGGATTTTGAATAATAGTGTCCCCTCGCAGGAGGACGTTTAAAACATCACCTTTCCTAACCTCATAGTTTCCTAAGATTTGATTACTTTTTAAAGTTATTGTTTTTAGATTATCCTTCAGAATTTCTATCGCTCTTTTGTCTTTCTCAACAAAATAGACTTTTTTACATCCTAAAATCATCGATGCTATACCAAGTCTACCAGTACCTGCACCAAGATCAACTACCTTTTTCCCGAGTATATCTCCTCTATAATATGCAAAAAGAACAATTTCAGCAGCTATATCTCCAGGAGTAGTGTACTGTTCTTCAAACATGTTTGGATTATCCATCTCTTTTAGATTTGAAAGAAGTATTTCAAGTTGTTTTTTTCTCACAAAAAAATAAAAATATTAAAAGTATAAAAATCCTACCTTTGATTGTAGAAAATGCTTTACTCCCTTATTTCTCATTATTATTTCCATAAGCACGCCTAGTACTATCAATTCTGCCACCCCCTTCACTAATATGGTATATAAGACAGGCGATGGAAGCCCATAGGGGATTTTTAGTATTCCTAGCGTTATGTATATCAAAAAGGCTTCAGGTATCCATCCTCCTATAACAGCAATAAAAGGCCTTGTCTTTTTAGACAGAATAGCAATACAAACTCCTGTTAAAGCTTTAATAGGCGGTACTAAAAAATTACCAAAGGTGATGCCTGGCCATATTCCGACTATAAATCCTGTTATACCTCCAAATATGGGGCCTAATAAAATTGAAGCAAGTACTGTTCCTATGTGGGAAAGATCAAGATAAACGTTTGGCACAGGTGTTGGAATAAGTAGTATGGTTCCAAATAAGATTCCTATTGCTGCAAATATTGCAGTGAATGCGATATATTTTGAATTAATAGATTTCAATAAATCACCATAAAAAATAATAGTCTAAATCAATATATAAATATTTGGGTAGATACTTAAAAATGAGTATTACATTTCTTCTGGTGCACTTATTCCAAGAAGCATTAAACTATTATTCAATACTATCTTTGTTGCTCTTACAAGACTTATTCTAAAATCTCTATTTGTTTTAGCATTTAATACGCGGCATTCATGATAAAACTCATTAAAGCATTTGGCAACATCATAAGTATAATTAGACAAATAATCTGGCCTGTAATCAATTGAGGCCTTTTCAACTATTTCAGGAAACTCTGAAAGAATAAAAACTAGTTTATACTCTTTTTCACTGAGCTCATCTATTTGAAATTTACCTTTTACGCATTCTGCCTTGTTTAAAATTCCTGCAGCTCTTGCATGGGCATACTGGATATATGGTGCTGTATCACCTTCAAAGTCTAAAGCCCTTTTCCAGTTGAATATAATTTTTTTGTTATTATCCTTCATCATACTATATTTTAATGCGCCAATAGTCACAATTTCTGATATTTCTTGAGCATTAGAGATGTTTCTTTCTCTAACCTGTTTTATTGCTTCTTTATTAACAAACTTCTTTAAATCTGAATACAGCACAACATTTCCTTCTCTAGAGGACATTTTACCCTCTTCAAGCATTACGAGCTCATATGATAGGTGGTAGCATTTCTTAGCTTGGCTAAATCCCATAATCTCCAAAGTTTTGAATAGTTGTTTGAAATAGAACTTCTGCTCACTTCCAACAACATATAGTGAACGATCAATTTTAAAATCTTTAAATTTTCTTTCTGCAAGTGCAATGTCCTTTGTTGAGTAAAGAGCCGTTCCATCATTACGAAGAATAACAAATTCATCAAGATTGTGGTCTATTAGATCAACAACGATTGCCCCTTCTTTGTTCTTTGCAATACCTTTTTCTAATAGTTCAAAGGCTACTTTTGTTCCTTTGTCCTTAACTTCACTCTCATAAAAGAAAATATCAAATTCAATTCCAAGTTCTTTGTAAATCCTCTTAAACTCTTCAAGACTCCATTCTCTTGTCATTTCCCAGACTTTCATAGTTTGTTTTTCTTCTTCATACAATTTCTTTAGGACTTCTCTGTATTCTTCATCGTAGATTTCAGATTTCTTTAATTTGTTATCAGCTTCAGAATACACTTTTCCTAAAAAATCTCCTTTATTACCTTCTGGAATAAATCCACTGTAGAACTTCATATAACCCCATATACATTTGGCAACATGGGCTCCAACGTCTCCTATATAATTTGCTCTTATAGTTTGATAACCAGAAAATTCCATGATATTGGCCAAGGCATCTCCAAGACAAACATTTCTAAGATGGCCTATGTGAAATGATTTATGCGTGTTTGGTTGTGAATATTCAACCATGACTTTCTCATTTTTTTTATTACCTTTTCCATAGAGTTCGTATTCACTAACTATTTTCTCAATTGTAGCATTTGAAAAAAATTTTCTATCAAAAAAGAAGTTTATATATCCCCCTGATATTTCTATTTTTTCTACCCCATTTGGCAATGAAATATTCTCTGATATATTCTCTGCAATTTCAAATGGACTTCTCTTCTGTTTTTTTGCAAGTTCAAACGAAAGTGGAGTTGCAATGTCGCCTAATTTAAGATCAGGCGTCTTTGAAAAAACTATATCTATACTCAAATCTCCTTCTGAACTAATAACCTTTTTTATAGAGTCTTTCAATTCTTCTTTTAAATTTTTGAGCAATATATTCCCCACAGAAAAACTAAATAGAATCTTTTTATCACTTTTGGTTAATAATTAAATTTTAAAAAATGTATTTGAAGTAGCTTCTATAACATCATTAGCGCTGTGTATAAGTGGGATATTTCCATCATTTAGAACATAGATTATTAATAGTATATTTATTACCAAAAGTATCACAACTAAGATTATAAATAACTTCTTTTTACTTGATATTTCCATTCTTTTTTTTGGTATCTCTCTTCTCTTAAGTGTTTTACCTCTTTCAACTACCGGCATCATAGGAGGAACATCATGTTGAGGTATTTCTTTCATGGGCGCGGTAACACCTTGGTAAGACTCTTCTTTCATTTTTTCTGGAAGGACTTCTTGATCAATCCCTTGTTTTTCAAAACTTTCTTCAACTGGAGATATTGGTTCTTCTTTTTGATCAATATCAACTTCTTCAATAAATACATCTTTGTCTTTTATAAATATCTCATTTGGTTTTCCCAATCTAACATGTGCTATATTTAGAATTCTATCACAGTTAGAACAAGGCTGTTCTTCAATACATGTGAAATGAAAAGTCATATTACAGTAACTACAGTAACTCATTTCCAAATTGTCTTTTATTTTTTTACTACAAATGCCACACGTTTCCATGAGTAGTTATTGTTTTTTAAATATAAAAAGTTTAGCTTGTTATTTTGTTCTTATTGAAAATTAACCATAAATCATTTATATTGAAAAAAATTACACTATATTAGATAAGATGAAAACTAAAGAAACTTTTGATGATTTGACTATTAATAAATTAGAGAAAAAATCTAATAAGATAAGAAAAGATATAATTGAAATGATATATTACGCTAAATCAGGCCATCCAGGTGGATCTTTATCTTCCGCAGATATTGTAACATCTCTATACTTTCACATAATGAATCATGATCCAAAAAATCCTTTTTGGGAGGGAAGAGATCGGTTTATTCTAAGTAAAGGACATGCTTGCCCCTCACAGTATGCAGCTTTGGCTGAATCTGGGTATTTTGATCTGAATGAATTAAAAAATCTTAGAAAGGCTGAATGTATGCTTCAAGGACATCCTTGTGTAAAGACACCTGGTGTTGAGATTTCAACAGGATCCTTGGGCCAAGGTCTTTCTATTGCAATTGGAATGGCATTGGGACTGAAATTAGACGGTAGCAACTCTAGAGTTTTTGCAGTACTTGGGGATGGAGAGCTGCAGTCCGGACAAGTCTGGGAAGCAATGATGTCTGCTCCCAATTTTAAACTTGGGAATCTAACGGCAATAATTGATCGAAACATGCTACAAATAGACGGTCCTACAGAAAAGGTCATGGCAATTGAACCACTGTTGGATAAACTTAAAGCATTTAATTGGCAAGTTTATGAAATTGATGGCCATGATATTTCTGAGATCATAGAAACTATAAATGAAGGACTCATGATAAAAGATAAACCAAAGATAATAATAGCACACACAGTCAAAGGTAAAGGAGTTTCT
>PWMA01000170.1 GCA_003558335.1 Candidatus Methanofastidiosia archaeon
ATTCTGTTGATTATATCTTCATCATTTACATCAATGTTAATAATGTAGTCCAATTTCATATTTATCTGTTCCAATAAATCATCCAAAGATTTGGCTTGGGCAATAGTCCTAGGATATCCATCGAGCAAAAAGCCATTTTTACAATCTTCAGATGCCAATCTATCTTTTATCATTTCGATTATAATATTATCCGGGACAAGTTTTCCAGCGTCCATGTAACCTTTCGCATTATTTCCTATATCTGTTTTTCTTTTGACATTGTCTCTAAGTATGTCGCCTGTAGATATATGGGGCACTCTAAATTTTATAGAAATAATTTCGGCCTGAGTTCCTTTGCCACAACCTGGCGGACCGAGAAGAATTAATCTCATATAAACACCGAACTAAAGTGACTAGTTTTTGTTTTTAAGTCTATTCTTTTGAGAGAGGATGTGCTTTTTCATAAACTTTCTTTCTTCTTTCATCAGTTATGTGTGTATATATTTGAGTAGTAGATAAATTAGAATGCCCAAGTAACTCCTTTATTACCACAATATCTGCATCACCTTCTAACATATGTGTTGCAAATGAGTGTCTTAGAACATGTGGAGTAACAATTTTATCAATTCCAGAATCTTCAGAATATTTTTTTATTAGCCATTGTATAGTCCTAGGAGATATTCGTTTTTCATGATTACTTAAAAAAAGGGCGTCTTTTGTATCTTTTCTTTCTAATAAATATTTAAACAACATTTCTCGAGTTTTTGAGTCTACAAAAACAATTCTATCTTTAGATCCTTTTCCTGATACTACATGAATTGAATCAGATTTAACATCTTTTTTGTTGAGATTAACTAGCTCAGATACTCTTAAACCTGTAGAATATAACAATCTAATTATACATTTATCACGCAATTTGGGTGGTTTTTCAAGAAGGATTGAAATCTCCTCCTTAGTTAAAAACTTAGGCAACGGCTTAGATAACTTTGGAAGCATTATTTTGTCTGCAATGTCATTGTCTTTATATCTAAAAAAAGAACGTAAAGCATTTAGATGTCTGTGAACCGTTCTGTTTGTTGCATTTTTTTCATTTTTTAGGTGAATCATGTATCTTTTTATATCTGATTCTGTGACAAGTTCTGGTTTTCTATTGGTGTAATCAAAAAAATTAGAAAGGGAGTATCCATAATTTCGTATTGTATTTTTAGAGTGGCCTCGAAGTTCAAGTTCCATCAAGTAATCCTCAAGCATAAATAATAGTGCAATAACAACTATATAAATATTGCGCATAATTGATAAAGGCTTATAAAGTTATCAGTAAAATTCAACATATGATGCTTCCCTATATTGCACTTGGCGGAAGAATTGTGCTGTTGGGTTGGGAAAGATTAATAGTAAAAAGACTGGGAGAAAAATCAGATAGCCTTAGTGGAACTTTTTTATTTTTTGGTTTGGGAACTGTATTTTTAATTCCTACTCTTTTTTTTATTGATATTAAAATTAATTCTTTGATTTTATTTTATGTTATACTGAGCAGTTTTTTTTATTCTATAGCATTCTGGCTATATGTTAAGTCATTGTCAGAGGGTGAAGCCTCTCTAGTAAGTCCACTGTATAATTTTAATGTGTTTTTTTTATTGATATTGACGGTAATTTTTTTAGGTGAAAAACTAACTGTTTTCAAAGTATTTGGATTGGTATTATTGTTTTATGGAGTATCATTTCTTAACAGAAAAAGTAATGTTATCCAATCATTTAAAGCTATTTTATTGGATAAGTCTTGTCAGTATATGATAATTGCTTCGCTTTTAATAGCCTTGGGTCGAACAATTGATGGAAGTGCAATAAAAATTACATCGCCCGTACTCTATGCTTTCTTGTCAAATACAGGGATATCACTTTTTTTATTATTGTATATTTTGATTAAAGGAAATTTTTCAAGTGCTGTGAGTCTATTTAAAGAAAAAACAAAAATCGCAACTTTGAGCGGTGCAATGAACTCTTACTCTTACTTACTTTTATTAATTGCTTTTACAGGTATTGAAATAAGTATTGCGGAGCCAGCCTCTATGTCTTCCATAGTTATTACAGTTATTTTAGCGGGAAAACTATTAAAGGAAAATATAAAAGAAAGATTGTTAGGAGTTATAATAATGCTTATAGGTCTATGGATGTTGTTTAATTAGAATTTTTATATAGAGTAGCGACAATGTTCCAAGCGCTACTTTTTTAAGCGAATTGAAGCAAATTAAAATTAAAGGTAAGAGACTAAAATAATAATACCTTTTTTATAAAAAATATTATTACTAACATAGAGTGGAGGCAAAATTAGTGGGAAGGAAAAAAAAAGTTCCAATATCTTTCTGGGAAGAACAACTAGAAAAAGAAAAAAAAGAAAACGAAGACCCTGAAAAAATAAAGTTCATACGGAACGTACTTATTGCCGAATATTCTAAACTATATGAAAAACATCTAGCTAAAGGCAAATATAAAAAAATAAATGAAATAAATGATAAAATTCATGAAATAAAGAAGGAAATTGATGTTAGTTCAAAAGAAGAAGTAGTATGGTTATTTGAAAAAAAGGCCCTAGATTATTTACAAAATTCCGCTTATGATGAAGCAATTTCATATTTTAAAATAGCTTTAGAAAAATCATTAACTATTTCTACAATAAGCCCTGATGAAATTAAAAATATTAGAGAAAGTCTGAAAAAGGCTTATTCTGAAAAAGGCTATTCTCTTCTTAATCAAAATAAATTTGATGATGCAATAGACATATTTAAGAAAATATTAGATTTTTGTTTAGAAAACAGCGGCAAAAAATCCAAAGAAACGAAAGATGCGTTAGATAATCTAATAATGTGTTACAATAAAAAGGGAGAGTATTATGCAAAAAGAGATAGATTTGAAGATGCTCTAAATATAATAGATAAAGCCATAGAAATAACGCATGACATGGATATTGAAACAGAAACTGCAGAATTGGCTAAAAAAAATATAGCCAAAATACAAACATTGTTTGCACTAAATCAAATGAATAAAGGACTTTATGATTCGGCCATTGCCAATTTAAAAAAAATCTTGAAAACGACTTTATTAATATATGGAAACGATTCAGAGGATTACATTGAAGCCAGAAATAATTTAATTAAAGGTTACAATGCAAGAGGAAAAAACTTCCTTGAAAAGTTAAAATACGATGAAGCAATTTCAATCTTTGAAAAATCCATAGAGCTTGGGAAAGATAAAAAAGACCTAACTGAAGAAATTATGAATGAATCAATTGATGGAATTATTAAAGCGTATTATGAAAAGTCATGTGTATATGAAGATTATGGAAAATACGAAGATGCTATTGTTAATTTAGAGCAAGCTTTAGAAATAGGAAAGATGCATAAAGTAGAAGAGGTAAGAATAAATTATATAGTAGATAAATTATTTTTAGTATTCAAGACACAATATAACTTTGCTTCTAAAAATCATAATTTTCAAAAAATGAAAGAAGTTCTTGATAGGTCTTTGAATTTTATAAGAGGTGGGCATACCTCTTTAAATTTTGACGAGGATACGATAAAGAAATGCTTTGAAGATCTAAAAGGTTGGGAAACAAGCGGAGATTATAAAAGATCTTATGAAAAACGAAAAGATTATTCAAGATATCAAGACGAAGAGAAAAAAGAAGACGAAAAAGAAAAGAAGGAAGATAAAAAAAATTATATTGATACGCTTTCCATAAAAGAACTTCTCCTTAAATTTGAATTGGAAGACAATGGGAATATAACAAAAGAGTCAATAAGGGAGCAATATAGATATTGGGTTGATCTCTTACACCCGGATAAAAACTTAAATAAGAATGATGTGACTATAAAAAAGGCAGAAGAAAAATTAAAAGAAATAAACTCCATATATAGAAAATTAATTGAGCGTTTTCCCTAAAAAAT
>PWMA01000178.1 GCA_003558335.1 Candidatus Methanofastidiosia archaeon
ATCGACTCTGTCTATAAATCCTCTTATGCTGTGCTCGCCTAACTTTATTGTGAAACTTTTTTCTGCCTCGACAATTTCAGTATCCATCTTCGCCTGCTCCTCTAAGAAGGTGTTTAGGATTTCAACGGCATCGTCTTTAGCTTCCCTTTCTTCCTTTTCAGTCTTGTACCCTGTGCTCTTCCAAAACGCCTCAAGGTATTTTTTGGCAAGATCGATATCTATAGTTTCTCCTTGAATTATTCTTTTTGAAAGCTCTTCAATAACATTGTGCACAGTTCCCCCAAGATCAAAATAAGGCTTAGGGAGCGAAGGTATTCTATAGATATAGCTATACTTATAGTTTTTTGGACATCTTTGATAAGTTGTAAACTGTGATGCAGAAAATGTAAGCTCCTCTTCAATCAACTTTTCCTTCATTATCTCATCTTGAGTTATCTGCTTTAGCAAGAGATCGTAATCAAGCTCCTCTACCTCGTTTACTATTGAGCTAGGGTCTCTTCCATCAAGCTTTTCTAAAAACATAATCTTTGGGATAGCATTTCTGTAATCTCCGCGGTGAAGGTCAGATATGACATCTGTGACATAGTTTTGGCGTATCATCCCCTTTACAGTATCCTCTTTTATTGAGATCGGGTCAGTTTTTGGCGAGATAAACTCTATGTCACTGTTATTTGTGTAATCTACCTCCTCAAGAAACTGGCTAACTTTGGAATCTCTTTTGTTGTCGCCGTATCTTTTAGCGTAAGTTAAAAAGAGCTTTTCTTCTGCCCTTGTAATTGAAACGTAAAAGAGTCTCCTCTCTTCTTGAATGTGAAGCTCCTTTTCATCAAACTCGCTTTCCGCCCCTTGGAGTAGCTCTTTTGGTATCAAAAACTTATCGCTTCTATACCTTGTGGGAAGCTTTCCATTTACAAGGTCTGGCACAATAACAACAGGAAACTGTTTTCCCTTTGCCTTGTGGATAGTCATAACCTGTATAACATTGTTATCTTCTCCCCACTCAGTCCTCATCTCAAAGTTTGATGCGTAATCCAAAAAGTCTATGAACTCGTCCAGCTCGCTATCGCTATATAGGTCAAAGTAATCTGTTGCAAATCTATAAAACTCGTTTAGCAAAAAGATGTTTCTCTTGTTGTCAAGGCTTGCCTCATATCTGTAAAAATCAATTTCAAAAAGAATCTTGTATACTAGCCTGTTTAATGGTAGGCTTGTCTTGTTTTCGACTAGCTCACAAATCTTTTCCCAGATATAGTTAAACTTTTCCTTATCAACATCTATCTCATCTAATCTACTAAAAGTCTCGTACAGGCTAATTCTATTGTTATACGCATACCTTGTAAATCTTTTTATCTCAACTGGGCTAATTGCTAGGCTTTTTCTGTGTAAGATTCTTGCTATCTCAATGTTTGAATCGATGGGGTTTGATGCGATTTTTAGATAGGAGACTACATCCTTTATTACAGGCTCTTTGAAAAAATCAGAGTTTCCAACAAACTCATAATCAAGCTTGTGTTTGTTAAAGAGGTCTACTATAGGTTTTGCATCCTTTTTTCTTCTGACAAGTATAGCGATGTCCTTGTAATCATAGTCCTTTAAAAGAATCTGGATTTGATTTAGAATATAGTGGGCCTGCTCTTCTTCATTGGAAAGCTCTGCCACCGTTACCTTTTCTCCCTCACTATTTTCAGTAAAAAGCCTCTTTACAAATCTATCAGGCTTGTTTGCTATCAACCTGTTTGCAACGTTTAGGATGTTTTTTGTGCTTCTGTAGTTTTGCTCTAAGACTATCTCTTTGTGGTCTGGATATGTTTTTCTAAAATCAGAGACGTTTGTAAGATATGCTCCTCTAAATCGGTAGATACTCTGGTCATCATCACCTACAACGGTTATGTTTCTGTGGTCTCCAGCGATTAGATTAACAATTTCTATCTGGATAAAGTTAGTGTCTTGAAACTCATCGATTAGGATATATTTGAACCTCTCTCGGTATTTTTTTAGTATGGAGGGCCTAGTGTTTAACAACTCATAGATTTTTGTAAGCATATCCCCGAAATCTATCAGGCTGTTTTTTGTCTTGAAATCCTCGTAATAGGTGTATACCTTTAGTATATCCTTTAGTGTCAAGAGCCGCTCTTTAGCCTCTATATCAAACTCATCTTCTGAACAGTTTTCAATGTAGCTTTGAAGCTTATCTGGCGTGATAGACTCGTCCTTAAACTTTGAGATTATCTTTGTAAGTTCCTCAACTAATGTAATCGGTTTGAATCCTACCTTTAAGAATTTTAAATCGAAAGAATCTATATTTTTTATAAACCAAACTAATTGAGCTGTATCCTCTATAACCTTTAACGGATAGTTCATTTCAAGCTCCAAAATATTTTCTTCAATTATCTCTTTACAAAATGAGTGGAATGTTGTAATGAGCGTATCATCGCTTGGCCCTATAAGATCATTTACCCTTGATATCATCTCTGCTGCAGCCTTATCTGTGAATGTCAATGCAAGGATATTTTCCTGGGGCACCCCTTTTTCTATCAGATATGCGATTTTTGTTGTGATTACCTTTGTCTTTCCGCTCCCAGCCCCTGCAATTATGAGGATCGGCCCTTCAGTTTCAGCAACTGCCATTATCTGCTGGGGATTTAATCCTGTGAGTAGTTTAGAGCTCAATTTAAACACCTTTTACCCTATATTTGTTTATCCCATATTTAAAGGTAATAGGAAAATAGTCGGTAGAATAACCTATACCGAAAGTTTTAAATAAGGGGCTAAATCGAGACTTAATGGAAGGAATAATTGAAAAGAGGAAATTAATGGTAAAAAAGGAGGCCAAATATTAAAAAAATTATAAATTTAACAAATAAACCTTTTACAGAATCAAATGAAATATTTAATCAAAAGGCCAAAATTAGGAGGCCGATAGAATATCTGAATGTCTAATAGAATCAGATAACAAAAATCTAAAAAAATCAAAATTCCCATCTAACAAAGCTCAAGAATACTATGAAGATGGACGTTCTTTTTTCAATCAAAAAATGTTTGATCAGGCGATCGAAAATTTTGACAAAGCAATTCAAGCAGATCCAAACTCTGCTTTGGCGTGGACCGGAAAAGGGCTTAGTTTTGTCCACAAAATGAATTTTAACGAAGCTATTGATTGCTTTGACAAGGCAATAGAGCTTGATCCAAGCTATTCTGATGCATGGGCTGGAAAAGGTCTTGCTACATATCTAAAAGATGTTTTCGAAGAAAGGGAGTACTTTAACGAAGCTATTTCTTTCTTTGAAACTGCAATAGAGCTAGACCACAACAATCCAAACGCATGGGCTGGAAAAGGAATGATGCTTGAGCTTATTGGAAGAAAAGATGAAGCCCAAGACTGCTATGAAAAATCTATGGGTGTTTAAATAAGAAAAAAGGAGGATTTCTATGAAAAAAATATTGGGTTTAGGGGTAACATTTACGTTAATAATCCTAGTTATAGGATTTTCAGGCTGTGCAGACGAGCCTGAAGTGCCAACTGACCCCCCGTTTGAAGAAGATATACCAGATAATGGTATACCAGAAGATGAAACAATTATAGATCCAGGAGAGGACACAACTCCCATTACAGGAGATGCACAAACACTCTCTCAAGAAGCATTAGCTTTGTTCAATGAAAGAAGGTTTGAAGAAGCTCTTGTAACTTACGAAATGGCTATTGAAGCAGATCCAAACTATCCAACTGCTTGGACTGGGAAAGGAATGGTGTTTTCCCAGATAATGGAGTTTGACGATGCGATGCATAGCTTTGAAAGAGCTTTAGAGCTTGATTCAAGCTATTCTGATGCATGGGTTGGAAAAGGATTTACAGTACATATACAAAACATTGTCGAAGGCTCAGAAGACTTTGAGGGAGCA
>PWMA01000042.1 GCA_003558335.1 Candidatus Methanofastidiosia archaeon
AAGCAAGATGCAAAATCTTTACACTTATCATTATAATCTTCGTCTTCAAATCCAAGTTCTAATGCGAGAAGTCTTTTGTACTTCGTATGGTCAAATATTATTTTGAGATTTTCAAGACCATCAAGTTTTTCTATTCCTAATTTTTTTTCTAACTCCTTCATGTATTCTTGACCTAACAACTCCGCCCTCTCTTCAGCAATTTTATCCCAATGTCTTGCCCAACCAATAGTCATAAACCAAGTTCCTCCCTCTTTGTAAAGTTCATTTGCATATTCTTCTTTAGAACCTAATAAAGCACAAATACAGTCTTCAACTATGTTACCCTCATCATCGACCAATATAGAGACTGGAACCTTAATTCTATTGTTTTTTAATAATTTTTCAATATCTCCTAAAGAATTTCCACAGAGCCCATAAAATAAAATAAGCTTATCAACATGCCTTTCTAACTCTTTTGAAGCCTCTATGACTTCATTTTGAATTTGCTCGGGACTTGTATGTAGGCAAAACGGTAAAATATAAATTATCAACTCTAAAGGATATTCTCTTTTTAAAAATCGTTTGGAACATAATTCCCTAGCTATTTTTCTTTTATCGGGAGTCAATATCTTCTCAAGTTTTTCTTGAAAGTATTTAGAAGATTCATTGTCAACAACAATAACCCTATCAAATCTATTATTATTAGCTATAATATTTAACAGCTCTTCTTCAAACACTTCACACAATAGAATTCCAATACGTTTCATGAAAACAATATTTTTAGAACTAGTTTAAAAGTTTTAGGTAATCTTCTTCAACGTTCATTTAGCCCACAATAATCTTTTAAACAATAAATCAAAAGCTCTTTAGGTATTAATATGTCAGATATAGTAGTAGTCGAAACATCTCTTGGAAACTTTGAGATTGAATTAGATGCAAATAAAGCACCTATAACTGTAGAAAATTTCTTGAGATATGTAGAAGATGAATTTTACAATGGATTAATCTTTCATAGAGTAATAGATGGTTTCATGATCCAGGGCGGAGGATTCGATCAAAAAATGAATGAGAAAAAAACTAGATCTCCTATTAAAAATGAAGCAACAAATGGCCTAAAAAACAAGAAATATACAATTGCAATGGCTAGAACAAACGCGGTTGACAGTGCCACCTCTCAGTTCTTCATAAATGTTGCAGATAACTCTTTCTTAGACAATGTAGGCACAACTCCTCAAGAATTTGGTTATGCAGTCTTTGGAAAAGTAATAAAAGGAACTGAAGTCATAGATAAGATCAAAGTTGTACCAACAACAACTAAGGGGTTTTATGATGATGTTCCAAAAGAAACTATTTTAATCAAAAAAATGCAGGTTAAAGATTAAATCTTCATTTAATACTTTACAATTTTAATTTCCCACTTTTACTTTACATATAGACTATATGATTCATTATTATATATTCAATGATTTTAAGTTATTGGACTATTTTATAGTTATATTTTATTGATAAATCATTTATTTATTTAATTATATAAAATAGGCATTTTTTTAAGCTAGTACAAGAAAAATACATAGGTGAAATATTGTCAAATGAAGTAATAATCGCTGTAATTTTTTTGTTCGTTCGTTTTGGTGTTATATCTTATTTTCCAGGAACTTACTTAATTTATCACTATTTAAAATCTAATAAAGGTCCGGAATCTAAGACAAAAGAATCAAAAATGTATTTCACAATTGGAGTGGCTTTAAATATATTTGGAGCTATAATAACATATTTTTCCTACAATGCAATTGAGATAATCGAGGCATGGTATTTGATTAATCTAATTTGGTTTTCCGTGTTCGGAATAGTATTTACATTATATATGAAATCAAAGATTTGATTATTTTTTGATTTTTAAAAAAGATAAAAATTATCACCAATAACATCTTAAAAGCCAATTATAATTTTTCAACCTAATATAAAAATAAAAATATAAAAATATTAATCTAGTTTTATGGTCCCACTGCCTCTTTGAATATGGCGTGAATCAAAAGATGGTGCAGATCCTAATCCCCAGATTATATTTACAGTTTGACCTCTAACGAAAGCTTCATCGTATATATCACCAGTATCCATTTTGCGTTTAAATTCTATAATTGTAAAGCCATTTTCTTGGCCACATCCTTTTTCTAGAATATCATCAGTTCCTCCAAGTTCTGTATCGGGAGGATGGGGGCCGAACATTCCTGTAGAGTATATGTCCAGAACATTACAAGTATTTCCACTTATCCAACCAAATATCATATCTGCGTCCATCATAGCTTGAGCAGGTTCAAACCCTATAGATACCCAACCTGAAGTCTGACCCTTAAGGGCCATGTATATGTATTCATCGTCATTGGACCAGTAAACTATAAATCTTCCGTTTCCAAAATCTTTCCTGTTTCTATACTCATTTTCCATTATTATTCCATCTGCTTCCCAAAGAGTTGTTTCAGATATTGGTTCTGTATCTTCTTCAACTGGAATCTCTTCTTCAACTGGAATCTCTTCTTCGAAAGTAGCATCATTTTCCGAGGCACATCCTGAAAGCAAAACTATTCCAATTAAAAGTACTGCAAAAAATATAGCTCTTTTTATTTTATCACCTCTATTAAAATCTATTTCCAATCTATAAAAAATTAATGTCTATTATTAATAAGTTGAAAAATAAATAATATATAAAAAAGTAATAATAAAACTACACAGTTTGTCGCTCCACTAGATTATCTAAAAGACTCTAGTTTATTTCGACGTCTCGAAATAGTCTAAATCCAAGGACATAAATAGAAAAAGCATGAAGCATACTTTTTCCTACAACATCCTTCAACTTGTGAAAGTTTGATTAAGGATTTGACCATAACTAGAGCGTAGCCCTAAGAGATTAACAAAGTTTTGTATCAAGATTTTTAGGTCTTAATACAAAAAACTAAGTAATCAAGAAGGGATTACTTCAGTTTAGTCCAGTGAAGTTTCGACCTGTGTAACACTATATGTGGTTGTGAGACTATTTAAATTTTTCTGTTATTAATGCTTTGTTGCATAATTCAACCGCAAAGCTTAAACCTTTTGCCAACCCTAACTGTTCATGAAAAGAAACTGGTCCAAATACAATGAACAGTTGGTAAAGAGAGGCGAATTCTACCTCTGCCTTGATTTTTTAGACAAAAATCATGGAGAGCTAGTGAAAATGAATAGGCAGAAGCGTGGCAGGCCTTTTACATATTCCGATTCTTTTATTCAATTCACCGCTTTCTTGCGTGTTGCGTTTTCTTTAGAGTACAGGCAGACTGAAGGCGTTTTAAGGGCTCTGTCTAAGCACATTCCAAAAATGGAGAGTGCAGACTATACAACTTTATGGAGACGCTCAACTAAACTTAGACTAATCATACCGAAGGCAGCCAAAGACCCGAAAAGGACAGTGATAGTTGATGGCACTGGAATAAAGACAACAAATAGAAGCGACTGGCGTTCTTTTTTGTACAAAAGGAGAAAAACATGGCTAAAGGTGAATATTGCCATAGATCAAAACACTGGGGAGCTTTTAGGGATAGACATTGCAGAAGGACAAAAACATGACAGCAAAGCCTTTGAGAGTATTGTAAGAGATGTACCTATGTCTACTCTACGAGGAGATGGGGCGTTTGATAAGAAAAGCATATTCAATTACTGTGATAAAAACAACATAAAGCCTGTAATCAAGGTGAGAAAGAATTCCTTAGCCCGTAGCAGAGGCTCTCCTATGCGGAAAAAATGTGTTAAGGAGTTTCAAGAGCTTGGAGAGGGAGCCTGGAAGGAAAAATACAGTTATGGCAAAAGGTGGCTAGTTGAAAGCTACTTCTCCGCTGTCAAGCGCTCCTATGGAGAAGCGGTCAAATCTA
>PWMA01000167.1 GCA_003558335.1 Candidatus Methanofastidiosia archaeon
TGACAGAGCTGTTCAGCCTGCTGCAAATATACTACGATCCCAGTCCGGGCGACTTCAGTCTGTCGGGCAACTTCCTTCACCCCAACAACCTGTTCCGAATCTCTTTTTCACAGTTTGAAGTGGTGCTCAGCAGAGAGACCTATACGTTTTCGCCCGATGATTTCCGTATTGGGGAGATGGACTTTTTTGCTTCACCCAGGGTATTTGAAGAGGTGTTTGAAATGAACTTCACCGTCAATATGAATGCCCTCACCTTGTCGCTCGAGACAGACCACACCATGCCCATAGAAGAAGCCGCCGAACGGGAGCGGGCACGGCAGCTGATCGAAGCGCGCGAGGTGACCCGTGAATATTTTCCGCTGGCCTTCGAACGTGACCGCCGGGTGCTGGGTTTTGGTTTTGCAGACTATAATATCTCGGGCAACTTCACGCAGGACAATCCGAATATGAACTATAATGTCATCGGTGGTGCCGAGCTGCTGGGCGGTGACCTGCAGGGGAGCGTTACCGGCTCCTGGTCGGAGGGCGACCACAACATCCGCACCAGCAACCTGCGCTGGCGGTATGTCGTACGCGACAACCCGTGGTTCTCTAATTTCCAGGCCGGACAGTTGTCGACGACCGGATTGCAGCCGCGCAGCATCCGTGGTGCATCCATATCAAACGACCCGATCGAGCCGCGACGTATCTATGAAACATACATCATTGACGGCAACACCGAGCCCGACTCTGAGGTGGAGCTTTACCTGAACAACCGGCTGATCGACTTTCGCCGCGCCGATGCTGCCGGCTACTATCGTTTTGAGTTTCCACTGACATATGGTTCCACACAACTTACCATCAACATTTATACGCCTACAGGAGAGGTGCGCACCATCGACCGGCGGCTGCAGATACCGTTTACCTTCCTGCCTCCCGGAGAGGTGGCTTACAACATCCAGGGCGGACAAACGGAGACGTTCCTGGGTGGGGCCGATGAAGAGAGGTTCCTGCTGCACGGAAACGTTGCGATGGGTGTTACAGACTGGCTGACCGCCAAGGTGGGCAGCGAATACATTGATGATGTCAACGACAACCGTCCGTTCACCTATGGGAGTCTGTCGGCCAGGGTGTGGTCGCAGTACCTTATGAATGTCGACATTGCCCCCGATGCCTTTTACCGTGGTATTGTCAGCGTGATGTATCCAAGGGGCTCCAGTTTTAGCCTGCAATATACCAAATATGCCGACAATCCGCTTTACACCACGGGTGGTGCCGACCAGGACATTCAGGCGTCTTTTTTTGTTCCGTTCACATTGTTCAATACCCCGATGGGGTTCCGCGTAGGTGGCGACCACCGGATGATTGGCAGCAACAGCCTTACCCGTTACCGTACTGACCTGAGCATCCGGCTGGGCCGAATGAACCTGCGTACCAACTACCGTGACGTTGTCTACTATTCCGACAACGAATATTCGCTTGGTCAGGGTTCGGTAACAACCAGCCTAACCTATACGTTTATGCGTTCGCCCGGACTGCCTGTCTTTGTGCGGGGTATGTTTCTCCGCGGCAACATCAGCTACAGTACAGCCAGCAACGAAATTCAAGACATCAGTCTGCAGATGACCCGCAGCATCAGGCAGTCGGCTCGTGTCAACCTGGAAGCAGGCTACGACCTGCGCAGTGAACAGCACCTGATCCGGCTGGGCTTCATCATGGACCTGAATCCCGTTCGTTCTACCACCAATGTCGACATGCGCCAGAACCGCACCACCGTGCGCCAGAACTTCCGGGGTTCCATCGGACTAGACCGTAATCCTGACCGTTTTGTTCCGGTCAACCGCAATCAGGTTGGCCGCGCTGGTGCTTCGGTGATCCTTTTCATTGACAACAACAATTCGGGCACATACGATGAGGGTGATGAGATCATTCCCCACCGTGCAGTGCGCCTTGACCGTTCGGCCCAGATGGAAGTGGGCCGCGACGGCATCATTCGAATCGGTCAGTTGCAAAGCTATTACCGTTACAACATGGAGGTTTTGCGCCAGGCACTGCCCAACCCATTGCTGGCACCAGGCAAGGACCGGTTCTCTTTTGTGGCTGACCCCAACCAGTACAAACGCATTGAGATCCCCTTTTACCGTACCGGGGTGATCGACGGCACCGTATATTTTCTCCGCGATGGCGAAGAGCGTTCCCAGGGGGGACTCCGTCTGCTGATAAGGGGGCTCGACAACGATTTCGAGGAGACCGTGCGCAACTTCAGCGATGGAAGTTATTATGCGATGGATATGCCCCCGGGGATGTATACCATCGAAGTAGACCCTTCCCAGCTTAGCTTCCTGGATGCATACATGCCCGACGGTCCAAAAGTATTTGAGATCAGGGCCCGTGCTGATGGCGACTTCATTGAAGACCTCGACATCACGATCAAACGCGATCCCGATGTTAAAGTCGACCCGGTGGTGGCGGATGTCCCCGCAGAGACACCTGCTCCTCCCGATGAGCCGGCAACTCCAGCACATCGGTATGTCGTTGAGCTGAACACCTATGTAATGCCTTTTTCTGCCGAAAGGGCCGCAAGCAGTGCATCCGAAACCAGCGGTCAGCAAGTGCATATTCGCAAGCACGACACCCACTCCCTCCATGTCGTATATGCCGGTCCGTACCAAAACATGGCTGAAGCACAAAACATGGCTGATCTGTTTTATGAATCAGGCTTCTCCAACACGTTTGTTCGTCCGGCCACGGAATACGAATCAGAACGTCCCACAGAACCGGAACCACTTGCTGAGACCATCGAAGATCCTACGCCTGACAGGGAACCGACTACTGACACTACTGAATTACGGCCTACAGACCAGGAACCGACCACTGAGACCACCGAAGATCGTACACCTGTGACACAACCCGAACCAGTGACTGAAGAAACAAGGGAAGAGGTGGCCGTTGCAGCAGAGGAAGAACCTGCAGAAGATCCCGTCACCACCGACACCACCGAAACGCCTGCGCTAAGCCGGCTGGAAGAGATCCGCCAGATGTTGCGGAGCGCACAGGAAGGGTCAGACTACACACCGGTTACGGAAAGGGTGCCGGACGAGGAGGCGTTTCCTTTTGAAGAGGCAGGGGTTGGCGACCATTACTATATTGTGCTCGACAGTTTTTCAAGCATATACCGGGCAGAAACAGCCAGGGCACGTGCAAAGGAAAATGTGGGTGGCGAATATTACATCCGTTACCTTGAAGACGACAACCTTTATATGGTGTATTCCGTATCGATTGAAGAAAAAGGTCCGGTTAAGCAGCTATACGACCGTCTGACAGCCGAAGGATTTACCCGTACGGATGTATTGCACGGCCCACCCCCTGGTCCAGCCCCCATGCGGTTCCAGGTGCAGCTTGCCTCTTTCGGAGTCGAAAGCGAAGCCCGTGAAGTACTGGAAACAGCCAATGAGTCACTGTCGTTGCCCCTGACCGTTGAGCAGGACGACATCACCGGAAGATACTCTATACGCACCGAACCCTACGCCACCATCCCCGAAGCCAGGGAAGCCCTTAAGGAAATACGCAGCAACGAAGCATTCCGTTCGGCCTTCCTGATCAGCAATCCAAGAATCCCCTCCATCCCCGTGATCCATACCAGTGGGTTTTAACACCCGAGGAACTGGAAGCTCCCGAAGGGACTTCCAGCTTCCGAACGAACCAACCAACCACAACGGAACCAACCACAACGGAACCAACCACAACGGAACCAACCACAACGGAAGCTTCCAGTTGCTCCGCAAGCTGGAAGTTCCGTACCCGAGGAACTGGAAGCTCCCGAAGGGACTTCCAGCTTCCGAACGAACCAACCAA
>PWMA01000145.1 GCA_003558335.1 Candidatus Methanofastidiosia archaeon
TCTTCCCCGGCGATTATTAAATCTATGCGGTTCGAGGTAGATGGAATAACATACTCGAGAAGCACCCCGCAGGAATCAGAAAGCTGAGCGCGTCTTACAATTTTTTCCATAAAAGACATGGAATTATGTATGGATCTTTTTTCATTCGGGGAAATGCGCCGGCCCAATTTGTTTATGAAGGATTGTTCTACAAGATCAGCAATTTTATTGGTGTCCACATGCAGCATAAAACCGCTCAAATTATTTTTATATAGTATCATCGTTCTCCTATGGAGCAGCTTCGATTAAATGATTTTATACATCAAAAACACCGAATCTACAAGGATTAAGCTCCACAGGATATTTTATCCAAATACTCACGATTAATTTAGAACAATTTGCAAGAGAAAAACTTGATGAGCCTGGAAATGGGAAACATATTTTATCATACTGTCGTACAGCCAGACGCACCGCTATTACACTGCCTTTGATGAAAAATATGAGGTTTCTCAATGTTTATAATATGATTGGGGGTATAGAAGATTGGGAACAACAAGGATTGCCCCTTGTTGTTTATTAAATTCTAATCCACAAAAACCTCTTTAGCAGTCTTGAATAATTCTTCAAGCCTCGGCTCTAATTCTTCAATACGCTTCGGCGTCAATACTGTTTCCATGGTATGCTTACCTTTAAACTCAAACTCGCTGAATCCTGATATTTTCTGATGAAATTGCCTCCTCTTTTCCTGGTCTTCTATCTCACCAAGATAAGCTTGGAAAAACGGATAGGCATATTCATAGCGGGCAGAAGGAGGCCTAATGTAAAAAAGAGTTATTAATCTATCAGCTCCCTCAATAGGAAGGCGGAGAGAAACTCCTTTTCCCTTAACCACTTTATAACCCATAGATTTTGCAGTATTAAAAACTTCATCAAAAAATTTTCTCTCCGCTTGAGATTTATTAAGATAATTATTTTCTTCTTGGCTTTGATATTTTTTTTGTATAATTTCTTCATTATATTCATAAGCTTGCCGAATCAGAAACAATGCGTAATCCAAATCGGATTTTTTATAAATCTCAAAGTCCACCCATTGCCTATTTGTAGAACTTCTTTTTCTTATCCTTGCACTTGTGCTCTTTTCAGTAATTTTCTCCGGGTCACTAAACAAGTTTTTATTTACTGGCATCTGAATATAAATTTTATTCGTTCGTAGTCTAATAACTAAAAAATACATATTAGGATTTAATTTGCGGAAGCCCTTATAGTTTTTTTTGTCCACTTTTTCAATCTGCTGATCTAATTCCAAAACTCTATCTTTTAATTCCCCATAGAGATTATTAATATAAAAGGGGCCAAAGTCTTCCCCCTCTTCCTCCCTTATTTCTTTTTCCTCTTTTTCGTTTATACACCTGTAAATCCATTCAATTGCCGCCTCGCCCATTTTCTTCTCTATCGGGTCCGGCATCCTCGCATGGCTTATCTGATTTCTAAAATCAGCAAACATCTTTATGTTGTTTTGTAATTTTTCTTTAGACCCAAACATTTCTTCAAAATATTTCCAATTTGTGCAAATTATTTTGCCATAGTCAGAAATATTAATTTGCTCTAGAAGCCTGTTTGGATCCTTCAATTCTGCATCTTGCAAATATGGCTTTTGTTTTTTTTCAGCTTCCATCCTTTTGTTAGCATAATCTTTGATGTCCCCAGGTATGGATTTCCCCTCACTCCACCAATGTTCACCTAGATTATCATATAGGGTGGTAGAAATAATTTCTCTAATTTTTTGCTCCAGTTTTTGTACAACAAGAGGAGGATTTGAATTTATCTGTTCTGTAATTGTAGCTCCGAAATCCCCCGTTTTAGATTTCACTCGAAGTTCCAAAAGCTCGGCACGTTCATCTATAAATTCTTGATATGAATTACGCCAAACAGCTGAATTTTCAGAAGGATCTATGAAATGAGACCGCAATGCTTCTTTTATGTCCGGATTCTTTTCCTTGAACTTTAAAAGATAATCCGCGGGAGGTGTACCGGATATATGTTTGTTCAAAGAAGAATCAATTAGAGCAAAATTCAAAAGCAGATCTGTAGCTTTTTTCTCTCTTATTCCTATTGATCTAAGAAACTTCTTAGGGAAAATATGATGGCGCTCCAATTTATTAAACTCAGAAATAGCATCAATTGGAATATCAATAGGCGTATTATCAAGAAAACTCAATGGTTTTTGTTCGATTAATAATAGAATCAGAGCATTGCCTATGGCTGTTCTTCTGCCAAGTTGAATAGTCTTAATCTTTTCTGCATCGAGATTTATATTATAATTTATTGTGTACTTCTCATTGTTTATCTCCTTGTCAAAAATATATGCCCTATCTTCTCCAATCCTTGTAAAAGTTGAGACACTATATCTGCTGGAAAATGCGGCTTTCCAGAACCATTCTTCTAAGAACTTCGAATTTACTTCATTATCCTTTTTATGATAAAAATAGTAAGCCATCAAAGGAAGCATATCTCTGTAAGGGATATAATTATAAGAAACAACATTCAGCTTACTGCGCAAAAACTGAATGCTCCTTTTCAAAGATTTTACAACATCAGGCCATATCTGTTTTACATGTTCAGGCTTTAATCTTATCTGGAAAGATTTCGTACACTGTTTATAGTGAATCAATGAAAGGGTTTCAGTAAAGATCTCTTTATCCAAAGCGCCAAAAGAATTTTTCACACCTCCATCTGAACCCTCGTTAAATTCCTTGATTTTTTTATCAAGTTCAAAATCCTTATCCCATGTTACAGCAACCACCAAGTCAAAAATGCTCAGCCGTTTGCCCCCTTGGTTTATTCTGCTGAAAATTTCACATGCATCTTCTATGCTTTTATCTTCGACAACAATGACAGGAAACGGGTACCGAGAAAATATTTCTCTCACATTTAAGAAATTTTCTTGCCGGCTTTTATTTGAGAGCTTGTTATAAACTTCGTGATAATTTTTTTGCAAAATTTTACACACGGGAATATTCCGCACTTCATCTGCGGGTTCTCCATTAAACTTTTCGGTATCTAGATTGAAACAAATTCTGGAATAGTCAAACCCTCGCACGGTTAAACCATTAAGTGTAACATACAATGAAGTTAATCTCTGTTGCCCATCTAGAATAAAATGCGTATAATATTTTTTACTTCCGTGCACGATTTCCAACTCAGGAATATCCTTATAATATTGGGTGTATTCCTCTGGCGGTATCCATAAGAAAAAGCTTCCTATCGGGAAGCCTTTATACATGCTCTCAAACAAGCTAATAACTTTGTTTCTTTCCCACACAAATTCTCTTTGAAAACGCGGTATCTTCCATCCTCCTTTTTTAATAAGATTGATAATATCCGGTAAAAAGTTATCCTTGCTGATCCTTAGAGAAGTAGTTTCCATATTATCTAAAGTCCTCCTGTATTATTTTCTGAGCAGGTTTTTATTCTACTTCCAGACAATCCCATTTGCAAGAGTATTACCAACCGCCGAAGGAACTGTTTGCTTGATGATATTCCTCAAACCTATCGGAATGGCAATCACCCAGGATAAGCTGAACAAATTTGCCGTCAAGCAGCAGCCTCATGCAAGAAAAAAGGCCAATACAGTTTCTCCGCATTGGCCGTTGATTAATCCTCTCTCTATGGGCAGTTCCCTGCCCGCGAAAGAAGGAATTGAGGGAGCCGGGGCTTGATTTGCCCGGCTCCCTTTAGCTTACGTTGCATGTACGATTTATGCCGTGCTGTTCTTCTGAA
>PWMA01000080.1 GCA_003558335.1 Candidatus Methanofastidiosia archaeon
GATAGGCTAGTCATAATGGACAATGGACAGATCCTTGTAGAAGGAACTCCTAAAGAATTAATAAGAGAATATGTAGGAGATCATATTGTTGAGGCAGAAAATACAACTGAAGTTAAAAATTGTTTAGATAATAAAGGGATAAAATATGATATTGCAAATAATAGCGTAGAAATTCAAACGGAAAACATTCAAGAAATCACAAACTTATTAATTAATCAATGTACAGAAAGTATAGTTACAGCAAGACCTGCCACACTTGAAGATGTCTTTTTGAAGTTAACAGGAAGGAAACTAAGAGATTGATTTCATGAGATTGACCTATCGTTTAAATAAATCTTGGAGAAGAAATTTTGTCACTTTTTTTAAGACATGGAAAATAAATGTAATACCTCCTTTTTTAGAACCTTTGTTGTACCTATTAGCCCTTGGATTTGGGCTTGGAAGTTTCATTGAGAATATTAACGGTATATCTTATGTAAAATTCATAGCTCCAGCCTTAGTATCAATATCTGTAATGAATGCCTCATTTTTTGAATGCACATATTCATCATTTGTCAGAATGTATTACCTCAAAACTTTTGATGCAATGATTTCTACACCTATATCTATAGAAGAAGTAATAGCGGGAGAATTGTTATGGGGCGCAACAAGAAGTCTTTTTTATGCTGCCTTTATGTTACCTGTGCTTGTAGCTTTTGGTGTGGTCGAATTACCATCTTCCTTACTAATAATTCCTTTTGCATTTTTAAGTGGATTGTTATTTGCATCAATGGCAATGTGTTTTACAGCTGTTACGCCCAATATAGATTCTCTTAGTTATCCCATGTTTCTTTTTATCACACCAATGTTTCTATTTAGTGGTACATTTTTTCCTCTTGACTTATTGCCTAATATAGTTCAATATTTGGCATTAGGTATCCTTCCATTAGCTCATGTAGTTAGAGTAAATCGTGCAATAACTTTGTCTGCAATCAATATAGGTACATTTTTGAGCATAGTTTGGATTTTAGTTGCTACATTGATCCTCTTCTTCATTGCAATAAAGTTGATGAAAAAGAGACTTATTATTTAAACTATAGCTCACTCAACTCGCTTAACAGATCTCTTACGCCCCTGTATGTCTTAATATTGTACTTAGCTTGAGATGGAAATATTCCTACTTTTATTGAATAAGCATTTTCCGGAAGAATCTTAAAAATATCTTCATCTGTGATATCATCCCCTATTGAAATAATAAAATCCCATTCTCTCCTAGTAAGCCAGCGCGTAGCTGCACGTCCTTTATTAACATTAACATTTTTTATCTCAATTACCTTATTTCCTTCCATGACGCCAATATCTAAATTAGCGGTAAGGTGCATCAATGCTAGTTTTAATTCTTTTGACCTTATAGAAGCTAACTCTGGATTTACTTTTCTATAATGCCAAACTAGAGATAGTTCTTTAGTTTCAATAAAAGAGCCCGGTGTTCTATCAACATATAATTCTAGTAATGGCAATACCTTTTCTTTCCAATCTTGTTCCATTGGCTCTGTTAGGGCCCATTCTCCCTCTTTTTCCTTTATTTGACCTCCATGCTCTGCAACAAAATTTATAGGAATACCTTCAAACCACTCTTCTAAAGTTTTCTTATCCCTTCCACTAATTATAACTACTTCATTTTTTGGATCCTTAGCAATATTTTTCAAAGTTGATTTTAGTTCTTCATCAGGTGATGCTTTTGAAGGAACTTTAGAAAATGGAGTCAATGTGCCATCATAATCAAGCAAAAATAGACGGTATTTTGCAGCCTTATAGTCGGATAGCAATTTATTTTTAATTTCTTTAGCTATTAGCGCTACTCCTAGCTCTTTTTGATTTATTTTAACTTCATCAAGTTTTTCTACAAAGTCTTCGGCCCATCTTGTTACATTATATTTTTTCAATCTTTTTTGCATACTTTTATTCCGATCTATTTGTTCTTCGGCTGGCATTTCTAAAGCCTTTTTTATAGAATTAGCTATCTCTTCTTTATCATTTGGATTAACAATTAATGCTTCTCCTAATTCCACTGAAGAACCCGCCATTTCGCTTATTATTAGCACCCCTTTGCCATCATTTTTTGAAGCAATGAACTCTTTGGCTATTAAATTCATTCCATCTCTTAACGGTGTTATAAGACCTACGTCAGCTAGATGGTATAAAGACACAAGAGAGTAGTAAGAAATATATCTAGATATATACCTTATAGGTGTCCAGTTTACTTTTCCGTGTTTTCCATTTATTTTTCCAACATATTCGTCGATTCGGCATTTTAAGTTTTCATAATGCTCTACTTTTATACGTGAAGGCACTGTAACTAAGACTAATTCCACCTTGCCTTTATAGTGAGGGTATTTTTCGAGGAAATAATCATAGGCTTCAAGTCTCTCGAGAATCCCTTTAGTATAGTCAAGTCTATCTATGGAAAATATTGTTTTGTATGTTCCTAGCTTTTGACTTAATTCTTCAATTTTTTTCTGAACGTTTTCTACTTCAACTATTTTTGAGAATTTATCATAATCTATTCCCATGGGAAATGTATCTATTTGGCAATAATGATCGCCCATAAAAACTCTCCCATCAATATTTTCATATCCACAGATCCTTAAAATGCTAGAAAGAAAATGCCTAGAGTAATCAGATATATGAAAGCCAACTAGATCTGATTCTAGGAGATTATCGAGAATATCTTTTCTCCAAGGTAGAAGTCTATAAATTTCAAATGAAGGGAAAGGAATATGTAAAAAAAATCCAATTGAAGTTTTTGGCAGTTTTTCTCTAATCAATTTAGGAAGAATCATAAGGTGATAATCGTGAATCCATATAGTGTCTTCAGATTCTGCCACTTCCATTATAGATTCACAAAACTTTTGATTGACCTCTTTATATCTATTCCAATTATTTTTATTATATTCTGTATATTGAGTAAAACCATGAAAAAGTGGCCATATTGTGGAGTTGCAAAATCCCTCATAATACCTCTCTAGATCTTTATTTGATAAAAAGACAGGATAGCACCGATATTCTTTGATTAGTTTAGATTTTATAAATTCTTTTTCCTCTTCTGTTAATTTATCTGAAGATATGCCGCACCACCCAATCCAAGTGCTATCATAAGATTTATAGAATGAAGAAAGTCCTGTTGCAAGTCCTCCTACGCTTTGTTTAAATATTAGTTCTCCATTTTTTTTATCAACAGTTACAGGTAATCTATTAGAAACAATTAATAACCTTTTCATTTTATCAAACCTATACTAATATCTTAGAATTTCTACTTTAAATTATTAATCCAATTTAAAATAAATAGAAGGATAGTTTTTTAAGATATTAAAATACTAATTGCAATTAAGTTTTATTGATACCACATATTTCATATTGAGGTGTTTCATTGCAAAATGAATTAGAAATAACATACTTAAAAGAATTCATAAATAAAAATGATTATTCACTTTTTGTCTTAGGTGCCGATATAGGTGGGACCAATACTACCTTAGGGGTTTTTGGAGTTAAGGGTAAAAAACTCGAATTGTTATTTTATAAAAGATATAATAGTACAGAAATTAGTTCAATAATCCCGCCAATAAAAGAGATATTGGAATATTCTAAAAATAATCATGAGTTTGAGATTAAAGAAGGTTGTTTCGGTTCTGCAGGTGTTTCTCTTAAAAAAGGAGTAATAAATCTTACAAATTTGGATTGGGGAATAAATGCAGGTGAAATTGTCA
>PWMA01000053.1 GCA_003558335.1 Candidatus Methanofastidiosia archaeon
CGCCCACCTTGTGGACCACATAAGAAATCCCTTGGCCATCATAAGCGGCTTTGCGCAAGTTGAGATAGAAAATGAAAAGACAAGAGAGAGATTCTTAAGACAGATAGATAGAATTGAAGATGTAATCAAACAACTCGATCAAGGATGGATGGATACTGAAGACACAAGAAGATTTTTGAAAAAATATATGTAAATAGATCTTATTGAATTTTGAGGAAAAGGTGGATTGTATTGCTAAAAATCTTATAATAGATAAAAACTCTTATAAAAAAAAGAAAAAAGAAGATTTTCTTCGTGAAAATCTAAAAAAGAACAATAAAGATTTTGCCCAACTTGAAAAAGAAATAAAAATTCAAAACGATGAAATACAGGAAATTACAAAAAAATGCCATATTCTATCTGAGAAATCTCTAAAAGCTCTAGATAATCAAGAAGATGACGAAACTCTTGAAAATTTAAATATTTGTGCCATGGGACTTTCAGAAATTAAAAGCTGGCTTGAAAACTCTCTAAAAACTGATGATTTAGATTCTGGTACTAAAGACTTAATCACTTATTTTGATAATTTTAATGAGATGATTGAAAGAATGGAGTTTATAGACTCACTGGAAACTGAATCTCAAAAAACACAGAAAAATTTTATTGAGTATTTAAAACAAAAGCGTGAACAGCACAATAAGTAATACAAAATTATATGTTTATTTACTTTACACCTTTTTTCAAAAGAATCTTTTGATAAACTTCATTTATTTCCTTTAACATATCTTCCATTTCTCTTTTTACTTGGTCTGGTTTGTTAACATTAAAATCTGGATGGTACATCATATTTAATACCTTTTTTCTTCTTTTAATATCTTCAATGGATGCATCTGGCGGACATCCAAAATGTTTTAAAAGTATCTCAAGAGATTCACCATCTTTTTTTGGATTTTCTTGTTTTTCTTTCTCTTTTTTTTCACCGTAACTCCATTTTTGATAATCCCATTTTTTTTCGTTTCTTCTATTCTTTTCTTGTATATCAAAGTCTGTTTTCATGCTTTCAAAATATCTATTTTTTTCGTAATCCTCATAAGTCAAAAGAATATCTATAGATCCTTTTCCACTTTTATTGGAGGTAAATCTTAATATGCACCTTTTTTCTTTTTCCGCTTCTATTTTTCCTACGTCTGCCGCTTCTATTGTTTTTATATTAGGTGATGATCTTATATCAATCTTAACATTTAAGGCATCATCATCACCAAGATTTTTTACTTTAATAGCAATAGATGATATTTCTCCTTCTTTGATATCTTCTAGGAAATCCTTTCTTAAAAATAGTTTTGGTTTTGTATTTTTTTCTTTTAAGGTATAAAGAGGTTTTGATCTTATTCCTTCCCTAAGACACTTTTTACATACAAGCCTTGAATAGTTCCAACATGATGAACATACTCTGTCTCCACAAACAGGACATCTCCTCTTGTTTTTTGAAACTTTTATTATTTTTTCACAAATGGAGCATTTTTCAATAAGATTTGGTATAATATTTGACGAATCTTTCCTTGCAGGAATATTCACTCTGGCCTTGCATCTTGGGCAAAACAGATACTTTTCTTGACCTTTAAAAGGCATTGTCGCTCTGCAGTTGGGACAAAGTATCTTCATAATAGTTATTTAATAGGTAATCTTAAATATTTTTAGTACGTAATAATAGTTGGCATAGCGATGGTGTATCTCATGACCAAAAAAAATGACACAAAATCTAAAAAAGAAGATCAAAATTCTAAAAAAAGATCTCAATTTTGGAAAGGAGCAATAGTGGCATAGTTAATCATAGTTTTTTTATTTGCCGGAATATTTTACGATGTTTATAGATTGGGAAATGATAATGTACTCTTCCTATTTGTAGATGAAGATAAAGGAAATCCAGGAACAGTTGAAGTTTCATCTATAATAATATTTTCAGGATTAAGACCAAAAGGCAGCAGTGTGGATATAGATCCTTTGTCTACAACCTTTGCCCTTAATTCTTTAGGAATAAATATCAATAATTCTTTACTTAAAGCAGATAATTTAAGACAAGGAGCACAATACGCAAGAGATATAGCTAAAAAAGAGTCAAATATAGATATTAGAAGTGTCGTGATAATAAATTCAGACACTTTAAAAGAATTGGTGGACGTTGTTGATTATGTGCATGTCGATTTTAATCAACAGATAACCATATTGGGAGAAGAAAAGGACATAAGAGCAAAAGGTGATGTTACAGGAATAATGGCAAAAGAGATAGTTCAAGGAAAGAGCTTTCCCATAGTCGATCCTGACATAATCCAAGATATTCCTGAAACAAGCCTATGGAGACTAAAAAGCAAAACTATTGGTGAAATATCCTTAAACATGCTCGACTTAGCAAAATATGATAGATCAACAAAAAAAGATATCTCTCATGAGATACTAAGATTATACCGCCAAGATAAAATAGAAGTCTACAATAAAAATATGACCTTAATTTTAATTGATTTCTTGCCTGAATTTTTTGGAAGAGTAATAATGGATTTTGCTGTTAGTATAATAAGTTAGGGGATTTTATGCAAAAAGAAGTATTTGTAGTTGCAACCTTTATTTTGGTGATAGGACTGGTGATATCTGTATACAATGTCAGTCTTTTAAACAATCAAAATAACATCTTAAATGAGAGAGTTGATGAGTTAAGCCAAGAGGTAACTAATCTTCAGACCCAAATAACAATACTCGAAAACAATATTCTTGTTTTAGAGGCCGAAAAATCACTTTATGACGCAGCAGTTAGAAACTATACACTTCAAATTCAAGATTTATTGAGAAAAAATGAAGTTCTTCAAATTCAATTAAAGTCATGGGATATACCTGTGATATGGGTTTCAACTGATGTACAATGGACATCTTCTGTAGCTCATCCTAGTGAAAACGTAAGAATATCCTTTACACTTACAAATACAACTAATGAAAATGCTCAAAATATAAGAATATCTTTACCAGACTCTTATATGGCGGGATTCCAATTTGTAAATGTATCTGATCCAAGGGTTAGGATAGTTGGTAATCAACTTATTATAGATCCACTTCTTCCAAGGGAGACGCTGGCATTTGAGGTAACTCTTAAAACTCAGTCTCCAGGGTTGTATACGGGACCTTTAAGAATCCGATGGACAGGCTTGGGAGACTTCTTTACTATAACTCAATTAAACACTCGCGTATCTTAGAGTGGATTTAATGGAAATAAAAAAATATCCTGAAGATTTTCATGTAGAGGAGATTCTAAATGTCAAAAATGGAAAGTATCTCACATTCAAGGTAAAAAAAATAAACAGAGATACGATCGATGTAATTCATGAATTATCAAGAAAAACAGGAATTCCTTTTGAAAAATTTGGTTATGCGGGTTTAAAGGATAGACATGCTGTAACTATTCAGAGTTTTTCTGTTGATAAATTTCATGAAAATACCCTAAAGAATATACAATTAAAGGATGTAGAGTTGTACGACTTTTCAGAGGGTCAAAAAATTGACATCGGGGGACTAATAGGAAACAAGTTCAATATTCTTGTAAGAGACGTCCCTAATAATCCTGACGCAATAGTTAAATCCAATATTAAGAATATAGAAGATGTATCTGGATTTCCAAATCTCTTTGGTGAGCAGAGATTTGGTGGCAATGAAGAAGTCGGTAGGCTTATCTTACAAGGTAAATTCAAAGAAGCTGTTGAAAAGTTA
>PWMA01000043.1 GCA_003558335.1 Candidatus Methanofastidiosia archaeon
TCTTTCACTCAAATATTTTTCTATAACCCCCAAACGATTTTTCCCAGGGAAAGGGATATCAGGCATATTATAAACACGGATAATCATGATATAAGCATCGGCATATTTAGGTTCTTTTTCAATGGCTTGTAAAAGACCATTCAATGCTGGCTTATAATCACCGTTATCGTAATTCTCACAAGCTTTGTTATATAACTCTGTTGCTTCTTTCCACTTCTCTAAAAGTGTTGTGTTTATTTCAAAATCCTTTTCATTAAACAAGTATTTAGATGTTTTCCTGCTGCCAGGAATTTTATCTGGAATTATTAATTTTTTTCCAGTTATTATTTTCGTATTTTGATTAATTTTGGATATTGACGATGAAAACAATTTGGAAGGAATACCTTTTACCTTTTTTCCCGCCCAGGCTAATGGAATTACAGCATCCCCCCAATTAACCGATTTTGCCTTAAACAATTGTTTCACAATAGGCAAATAAATAATATTGATGTCTGTTCCCTCATGAACCCAGTTTTTTCCATTATAGATCTGCAACTCGACTTTTAACTTGCCCTCTTTGTAATTAATATCAGCTTTTGTTTTCTTGCCTGCACTTGATTTTATTGCTGATACTTTCTCAATAGAGCTATCGTATATATCTGGAAACTCACCCGCAATCCGATACTCTTCGGGTAATAATAATCTCGCACCTTCCACATTCCACCCCATACTCATAGAGCTGTATACAATGTAGCCTAATTCCTTATTTATGATTTCTTCTTCTATCTCTTTTAGTAAATTAAATGGGCCTGATAAGTAAAACAAATTATCCCTATAAGAAAATGGGCATGTCCAATTTTGACCATCATAAGAAAAATCTTGACTATTATCTTTCATCTGCTTTTCTTTCTGTAAATAATATCTTAACTCATTTTCTAATATGTAGTTAGTCCCCTGTTTTATTCGTAGGAAATAATCATTCTCTGAATATAATTGTGATAGGAAATCACCCAAGATATCGTTCTTTCGTTTTGAATAAGCAAGTAGAGTTTCTTCATTATAAGTAAAATTGAATATGTAATCAATTCTAGCAATTTCGGTAACCCCTTTTTCTTTTAAAGTGTCAAAGTAGGAACGGAAACTATCAGTCTTGTAAGATTTAAGTTCAGTATCATCATCATTTAAGAATGCTTTTTCATGAGCAGAAATACTCCGTTGCAGAAACTCTCCGGATTGTTCTAATGATAGCGCCATAGACATATTGAACTTGTTACCTAGAAGTAAAGCTAATAATATCCCTAAATCCGGCTTATTAGAATTGCATGAGGTGTGAATAAAAGAAGAGATGACATCTGTTAGCAACTTATCTTTTGGAAAATCAAACTCAATACAAATTTTGCTTGGGAAATTATACTTATAGTTCTTGAAATATTGTGATAGCAATACTTCATTTGGCAGATTAGATAGCTTTTTGTTAACTTGCTTTATAGATTTGCTAGAATCAGCAATCTTTTTACTTGATAACAAGGCAAGTACAATAAAACTAAACTTCACGTTTATTTCATAATCAAAAATGCATTCTTTATAATTAAATTTTGTATCTATGAATGGAACTTCCATCCATATTTTTATTTCCCGCTTGTCATAGAAACTTTTAAACTTTTTATCTATTTTAGCTATATCATCTTTTAATTCTATCACTTTTTTTCTTATATTATGGGTTGCAGAAGTCATTTCTTCAGACTCAAGAGTTTTTCTGCTTACCTGCGATTCAAGTTTTAGAATTCTTACATCTATTTCATATTCAGTTCTTGTCTTGACACCAACATATATATACCAAGGCATTACCATATAAGGCTGCCCCCAAGTAATTTCACCAAATTTGTGGTTTCCATTTCCATTTGGCTCTAACATATAAAAAACAGGACTTTTGAAAACGTCCTCACAATCTCTAAAAAAATCTTGACGGGCTTTTTCTAAATCTGTCATTGTTTTAATAAGCTTTTAGAGTTTTTAAATAATTTTATCCCATGTAAATTTTGATGGGGATACTCTAACTTTTTGTCAAGGCCAGAACTGAAATAATATGTGTAAATTTTATTTGTCTTAGAATATTTTCGGAAAAGTTTATGTAGTTCGAATTCATTTCCAAGAACAGTGATTATATAAAAATATTGCATATGGTTTAATGATTTTTTTGATATCGCGAGCATGTTTTCTCTTTCGGATTCTTTTTCAGAAGCGATGGAAACACAAAATTCAAGCGGTTCTTTGTTTTTGCTTGCAATTTGGAAATTTAAATTATTAAGGCTGGACAAACTTAAATTAAAACTATTATGTACCATTTTAGACGCGATGCTATCTTGAAATATAAATTTTAAAAAATCTTCAATTTTATTGCATGATGCAATCAGAATGTCTTTTTTTCCGATAGGTTTTGGGGATGATAAGGATTCTGGATAATCGAAAGCTCCAAGAGAAGAACTATCATAAAATCTTTCTCGTGCTTCAATTTCTATTTCGCCGTTGTTAAGAATGCTTTTGATGAAATTCAAATGCTTATTTCCTACGTCAGGTTCATCATCATAAAAATGACCAAAATATGAATTCAAGGTTGAAAGGTTAATAGAAAACTTAAAATCAGAGCGTATGTCTTTATCAAAAGAATATAAGTTCTCTTCTTTTATTGAAATATCACTTGGCCTAGGAATATGATAATGCAGAACTAAATCTTTTATCGATAACAAAGAGCAAAACTCTGAAGATAAATTCGTTGGAATTATCCTGACAGGCAAACTATTCCTGAAAAGTATTCTAACTAAAAGCAAATCCTTGATTTTTTTGAGAGCCTTCTTTTTTTTGTTCTTCCACTTTTTAACTTCTTGCTTATCTCCCAGGAGAAAATCAATCTTCTTGGGTTTCTGGATATTGCTAAAAGTATTCTTAAATCTTTTAAGTCTTTTGTTCAAACTTTCTATTTTTTCCCCTTTACATAAATATTGGAAAACAATTGCTAGCCCAAGTTCAATGTTCCTATCAAGGATTCCAAGCAATGGGGGAACTTCGGACCAAACCTTTAACTTGTTCCTTTTGAATTTTTGAATAGATTCCTCTTCTAAATTAAAATAATCTTTCAATGATTTTGTAATGGGATTTCCTCTTGCCAATATTAAGATTGATGTATCTAAACTTTGGTCTTTAACTAAATGAGAACTATCTATGTTTTCCAAATTAAAATCCTCTAACGAAAATCTTGCGGGGACTGTAAGAAATTCTGTTTCATTTTTTGAACTCTTTTCAATGCCAATATAGGTATAAAGAGGGAGAGCCAGCACGTCACAATTGAAATGAAACCAATCCAGATGCAGAAATTGTGTTGCTGGAATTCTTATGATTACTTCGCAGTTTTTAAAGAACGTTTCTTTTCTCATATTTTATTTATTGTCCATGCCAAGTTTCTATGTCATTTTACAACAAAATTATCGTGTTTCAAGAAATCATCAGGGTGTTTTTAAAGTATTTTGCAGAAAGCAAAGATTTATAAAGCAGTGCCAATTTATCTTTTTATGGAATATCCACTAACTAAACTTATCGGAGAAGAAAAAGAGGAAAATGCCTACGACTGCAGTTTCAAGAGTAGCGGCGGTAAAAACACAATCGGCCTTGAGAAAATTCTAGGCGCCCTTAGAA
>PWMA01000019.1 GCA_003558335.1 Candidatus Methanofastidiosia archaeon
ATCATAATATCTAATGTGTATAAGCTGGACTATTCCAAATGAGAGAGGCAAGTTACTATCTCTTAACTCATCTACTATCTCTTTATATGTGTTATCGCCTATAGAGAGTCCAGAATTTAAAAACTCAGGAGATGCAGAGGCTGTGAATATATCGCCTACATTAACTAGAGTTCTGCTGATATGGTATTGTTCACAATCAATACCAGCCATAGCTGTTCCTACACCAAAAGCACTTGCTACAAACATTAACGTTATTAAAATCGCTATTATTTTTTTCAAATTAAATCACCTCTTAGTTTTTTAGCTATTAGTAACATTAAATGTCCTTTCCATATATATAAAGATATGGAAAAAAATAGGGAAAATATGGAAAAGAATACAGAAAAGTAAAACTAAAGTAATTTTTTTCCTTTTTCTGTTATTTCAAGCCTTTTATTCCTTCCTTTTTTGTGAACTAACACATATTTATTTGTTTCAAGAAATCTAAGATTTTTTCTAACAGTAGGTCTTGTCATCTTCAAATCATTTCCTATATTGGAGTAACAAGGGTTGACACCTAACTTATTCTGATTGAGGATATAGACCATTATCTCAATCATCCTCTCGTTTAGTATGTCTGAAGATTTTGGTAATATAGGCTTTGTTTCCTTTTCAATGAGCTTTATTTTTCTTGGATCAGCGGTATCAGGGTCAGCTGAAAGAATAACGATATTGTTCTCAAAAAATGACAGCTCGCGAAGCCAACTTACAAAGACATATACATCATTGAATCCATTTTTAGCAATAAGATGATCAATGCTGTCAAGTAATATAACTTTTTTACCGTCACCTTTTGACAGAAACTCCTTTAATTCATTAATATCTGGAGACAAAGTATTAGGACCTTTTCTAGAGGAAAGCCAGTAATATTCAAAATCTATATTTCCATCATAAAAAGTTTCAAATTCATTTCTTGAGATTATGATTCCTCTATACCCTATATCAACAAGCTCTTTGAATGCTTCAAACGGTAAATTATTTGATGGATCTTTTGAAAGATATAGATTTCCCTCAATTAAATTATACTTTAAAACCTGTCTTTTTAATTCATCTTCCTTTTGTTTATGTTGAGTTATATCCCTTATAGTACATATTATGTATTTTTCCCCTGTGATTTCAAGCGATGTCAAATTGATTTCAGCAGGGAATACCCTTCCAGTTTTTTTGATAAAGTTAGTTTCTAAAAATACGCTTGATCCATCATGTTCTTTTTTTGATATGTGTTGCAATCTCTTTGTCTCTAATGGTGCGGCTAGCTCATAGATGCTCTTTCCTATAAGTTTTTCTCTGGAATAATGAAAGAGAGAAACACTTGCATAGTTTGTATCTTTTATAAAGAAATCTTTATCTAAAATAAATATAGGATCATATGCTTTATCAAACAATGTTTTAAACTTAAGTTCTGACTGCTTAACTTCTTCTTGAAGTTTTATTTGTCCAGTGATATCGTTTCCTACAGATAAAAAATATAGTAGATTTCCATCTTTATCTTTTATTGGCTTATTGGTCCAATTTATCCAGACTCTCTCTCCATTCTTTTTTACGTTTTCGTTGAGATTAGTTACGTTTCTATCTTCTTTTGTGAATATATCAGTTAAAAGATTTTTTAAATTTCTTCCAGTAGATTCATACTCAGGCAATATCGTTTCAAAAGCTGACTTTCCTACTATTTCACCTTCTCTAAATCCAAAAAAGGATAAGCCATAGCGATTCATTGAAAGAATTTTCCCAGTTTTATCAAATTTAGTTATAATACTGTTTGCAGACTCAACAATTTCTTTGTAATTTCTTTCACTTTCTTTTAATAGTTCTTCTGCCTTTATCCTTGAAATTGTCCCTCCAATTGTTTGAGACAGAGAAATCAGAGCTTTTTTGGAAAATTCTGAGATATCATCTTTTTCATGGCTTCCAATGTTAAGGGTTCCTACTATTTTTTGTTTATGATAAAAGGGTATTATCGAAAAAAACTTAACCTTCTCACTTTTTCTTAAGATATCAAATATTTCCTTTGATAGTTTATCTGTAGATTCACTGCCTTTAACAAATAAAGGCTCATCGGTAGATACTATTTGGTAATTTACTTTTTTTAATAATAGAGAATTTTTGTCAGAGATGTTTTCAAAACATTCAAGATTAAACTCTGAATTTTTTTCATCAAAAATGTAAACTCCGCCGCAGTCTACGTCGCTAATTTTAAGAGCTGTATTTAATACCTGTTTAAGGGCAAGCTTCATGGAAGTTGTTTGCGCTAGACTTGTCACAAGCCCAATCTGAAAGGAGAGAATCTTTTCAGCATCCTTTATATCAGATATATTTTTGACTATATGTATGACGCCTTCAAGATTGTTGTTTTTATAGATAGGAGATGAGCTTACCTGAACTGGTATCTTTTCACCGTTTTTCTTTAAGTATTCGATTTCATAGGTTAATACATCTCTCTCGCCTTGAACTCTCTTTAAATGAAGCTCTTGCATCAAAGGATAGTATTCTGAAGGAATAAATTGCATTACATTTATACCTAAAATCTCTTTTTCAGAGTATCCACTTTGTTCAATGCCTGCCTTGTTGACATAGCTTACCCTGCCATCAGTATCATGGATAAAAATCATATCCTGGAGAGTTTCGATTACAGAAAAACGGTGGTCATCAGAGATACTTTGAACTTTTTGGTCAGAATCAGATTTACTGGTTTTATTAGTGTTAGCAGATTTCATTTGGCACCTCGCTTTTAAATTTTAAAGTAAATACTGATCCTTTTGGTTTGTTATCAGCTACTGATATCTCACCATCATATTTTTCGATTATCTTTTTGGCAATATAAAGGCCAAGTCCTGAACCTTTATTCAATCCATAGCCGAACCCTTCATCGAAGAGTTTACTCTTAAGTTCATCAGGTACTCCTTTACCATCGTCTGCAAAGGACACTTCGCAGTATTTTCCTTTTCTTTTAAAGGAGATATCGATCTTTTCAGCCTTGCCGTGACGTTTTGCATTTCTTATAATGTTATCAAATACTATCATTAGTGTTCCATCAGTAAGCACTTTACAATCGTCAAAGATATTTATTTGAACGTCTGAATAATACTTAGTTAACTCAGATAATTTATCTTTAAGATCATAAAACTTAATATCGTTTGAACTACCGACCTCACTAAAAGTCTTTTCAAAGTCTCTTGTAGTTTCTATCAATTGTACACATTTGTATATAGAGTTCATTACTCTTTCCTTGATATCTTCATCTTCAGTTGCAATAAGGTCACAAAAATTCAAAGCAACTGTTAAGTCATTTAAGATATCGTGTTTTAATATTTTATTCAAGATAATCAATGTGTCGTTTAATTCTGTTAGTTTTTCTTCTGTCCTTTTTCTATGAGATATGTCTTTTCCGATCTCTAAAACTAATCTATTTCCGTCTACATCCTTAAAGGGATAAATGTGGATCTCACATATCTTTCCATCCTTTTGTAACTTTTCATAGGATAAGGGCTTGTTAGTTTCAAACGCCTCTGAAATTTCACAGTTCTCACAAGGTTCGTCCTTATCATAAAAAATAGAATAGCATTTGTTTTTTTTAGGTATGTGAAATCTATCAATCAATTGTTTGTTTGCAAAAACAATGTTGCG
>PWMA01000026.1 GCA_003558335.1 Candidatus Methanofastidiosia archaeon
AATTTCATCTATAAACAGTAAGCCTTTGTGCGTCTTGTGTATCATACCGGCTTCAACTCTTTCATGTGCAGGAGTACCGAGTCCTCCAGATTGGAAAGGATCATGTCTCACATCACCTAGTAAAGCTCCCGCATGTGCACCAGTAGCATCCAAAAAGGGAGCATGATCCCACTTAGAATTATCTACCAATATCTTAGGAATCATAACTTGATTTTTTATTCTGAATGTTTGCATTCCAAAGAAAATAATAACTGCGAGGAACATTCCCCATAATAATTGTCCTTGGGTTAATGCTATTACCAGTATTGCACCAATGACAAAGAAAAGAATCATTCTTTTACTTTCTTCCTGTTTTTTGGCCATTGCCTTATGTTCATCTATTATAAGTCTTGCCTTTCCCCTTGGAACTGTTCTAATTCGAGGAGTATTAGAATCATCTGGATTTGGGTAAGCAAGAATATCTTCTAAATCTTCTTTTGGCAAAAGTTCGGCCATTGCCATTCCAAGCATTGATTTTCCAGTTCCAGGTTCCCCAATTAATAATACATTTCTCCTCTGTCTTGCAGCTGTCTTAACAATTTCTACAGCGTGATCTTGACCAATGACTTGATCGATAAGATTTTCAGGGACCTCTATTTCTTCTGTAGTAGAAACATCATAAAAAGATTTAATTTGGTCCCTAACTCTTTTGACTTCTTCAGTTATATCTACTAATTCTTCATTTAACGATTCTAGTTCTTTTTCTTGATTTTCTTGTGCTAGAACTTTATTTTTCCTAACCATTGGTATTTCCTCTAAAAGACTTTAAGTTTTATAATTATCAAACCTTTAAAAGTATATCGTACTTATAATATTAAATATATTAGAGTAAATTATACAAAATATAGTATTTCAAACTATAGTGAATTTATTTCTCAAAGTTAGTAAAGAGAAAAATATATTAATGATTATATATATTGCATCCAAGGTGTGCCTATGTTTATTACATCTATATCTTCAAGAGACACTTTAGAAAAGTTAAAAGGTGATTTTAAAGTAATTGATTGTCACTTTAAAAAATTTCCAGATGGTGAAGGATATATTAGATTTGATGAAAAAGTTAAAAATATTAGAGAGATTCTTATAGTCCAATCATTACATTATCCACAAGATGAGCATATAATGCAACTATTTTTTATGATTGATGCCTTAAAAGAGCTAAACATTGAAATTAATTTGTTAATACCATACATGGCATATGCTAGGCAAGATAAAAGGTTTAAAGATTGGGAATCTGTTTCTGGAATTACTTTGGCAAAAATTATTGATGGTTTTGATCTCAAATCAAAGTACACAGTAGATATACACGATGTTAAAATTACTAAATCTATGAAAGGAGAAAATTTGTCAGCTATGCCTCTTATAGCAGAGTATCTGAACGATTTAGATCTTAAAAATCCCGTTATTATCTCTCCTGACGAAGGTTCTTTAGATAGGGCAAAAAAAGTTGCTGATTACATTGATGCTGATTTTGACTATCTTGAAAAGAAGAGAAGTTCTGGAGATAATGTAGAAATTAAACCAAAAGACATTAATACAAAAAATAGAGATGTGGCTATTATTGATGACATTATTTCAACTGGAGGAACTATAGCAAAAGCATGTGAGCTCTTAAAAAGAGATGGAACTTCAAAAGTGGTTTCCGGGGCAACTCATCTTTTAATGATAGGAAATGCCGAAGAGAGGTTAATAAGATCAGGAGTAGACAATATTTTTGGCTCAGATTCAATACCTTCAAAATTTTCTAAAATATCTATTGCTAGCATCATAGATGATGTTTTTTAGGCGATTAAATGATAGAACTTGGGGAAATAAAAAAATTAAGAAAAAAATTTGGAATAACTCAGAAAGAGTTGGCAATGAAGGCTGGAGTTACCCAAGCATATATAGCAAAGCTTGAAAATAAAAAAATTGATCCTAAAATTTCTACATTTAACAAAATATTAAGTGCGTTGGAAGAAATTAGAGCAGGAATGAAAAAAATACAGGATATTATGGTTTCTCCAGTGATTTACGTACACCCTAAAGATAAAGTTATTGATGCCATAGCCATAATGGCGAAATATAATATATCGCAACTGCCTGTTTTAAGAAATGGAATTCCTATAGGTAGTCTTTCTGAAAAATCACTCGTAAAAAAACTAGGAATTGGAAAAATATATGAAAATCCAGACTTAAATATATCAGAAATTATGGATGAAAGTTTCCCAGTAGTTTCTAAAGAACAAAGTTTTGTGGAAGTTCACTCGCTACTAAAGGAAAATCAGGCAGTTCTTATTGAAGAAATGGGTAAAGTAGTTGGAATAATAACTAGGGCAGATATTCTTTACAAAGTATGATAAGTTTAATAGTTAATTTTAAAAAGAATTATTCATCTCTATTGAAAAAAGGAGGTTTTATATGCCAATAATTAATTTTAATATTACAAAAGCCGAAGTTGAAAAGAAGAAATTGGATAATGTTCCAGAAGGTCCAGTAAGTTTTACGCAGGCCCCAAATATAATTTCAATTAAGGAGATACAAATATCTGGCCCCAGTGGTAGATTAAATGTATTGGATGTAGAGTTTGACTTTCTTTCAAAATATGAACCTGAAGTAGGTTTTGCTAGTATAAAGGGAAACGTTTACTACCAAGAAGGAGAAGAATTTAGAAAAAAAATTGTTGAACAGTGGGAAAAGAAAAAACCGCTTGACACAAAATTTTTTGATGAAGTTGTAAATGGTATAAACACAAAGTGCTATGTTTTTTCAATGATGTTGATAAAAGAACTTGGACTTCCAATTGCAACGCCTTTTAGATACAGCGCCTCTCAAGAAGTTCCTGAAGAAAAATCAAAAGCTGGCAAATCAAAGAAGAAATAATTTTTCTATAATATATTTAGTAATTTTTCTTTTAATCTAAATATATATATTCATATTTTTTGTTATTAAATAAGTGGATGGCTAGACCATCCATGAAAAACCTTTTATAAATTGATTTAAAAGAACAGTTGGGTAAGTTAACCCAATAAATTGGTTAACTACTAAAGGAGGAGATTATTTGGCATTAAGAGAAATGACACCATATAGAAGATTCATGTCCGCTATGACTGGCGGCCGTGTTGATAGAACGCCTGTGATAGTTCTTTCCAACTTTTGCAAGGAATTAATGGCTTCGACAAACGTTACTTGGCCAGAGTGCCAGACTGATTCAAAAGTAATGGCGCAGTTCCAAGCGGGTAGATATGAAGTTTGGGGCTTAGACGCTTTGATATCACACAATGATTTAATATCTGAAGCAACTATGCTTGGCGCTGAAATTGACCTTGGAACAGACCTTAGGCATCCATCCGTGACAAAGCACGCGCTTGAAAACACAGATCCAACAAAATATGACATGCCTAAAGATGTTTTGTCAAAAGGAAGAAATCCAATCGTTGAAGGTTCTGCTAAGATTCTAGTTGAAAAGTACGAAAAACTTGTTCCCGTTCTAAGAACTGTCACCGGCCCAATGACAATTGCTGGTCATCTTTGGGGTGTTGACAGGATATTGATGTGGTCAAAGCAGGAAGAAAAGAAGTTTGAAGCTTGTCTTGATATTTGTACCGACCTATGTATTGAAATTATTA
>PWMA01000155.1 GCA_003558335.1 Candidatus Methanofastidiosia archaeon
TCAATTAAATATCAGAATTAAATGAAAATTTGAAGGTTGATTTGGAGTGGATGGTGGGACGAAGTTCGAACTTTTTTGAATCTTGATACACCCTTTAATAACTCACTCTTACACGAAATCATGTAAAAGCAAAGGTGTGCAATATATACCCAACCTTTACACTATTGAAAATTGGTATTGAATTGACTCTCAGATATAAGAGTCCATCTACCCCAATAATCTTGGAAAAACAATAAAGGGTTATTTTGAACATATTCTTCAAACGTAGGAACTTCTCGCAAATGTCTTTTGTAAAACAAATCTTCCATTTCATCTCCAACAGAACCTATATTAATATCATATGCCAATTTATATAACAAAGAATCAGTTTTCTTTAATCTATAAAGAGGTACTTTGTTATATATATATCCAACCTGATCTAATTCTTCTATCTCGATATTTACAATTAAAGCATGTCTCTCCCCACCGTATCCTTTTCCTGATTCTAGATAATTCCAATAATTATCATAAAATTTGATATTATCATCAGCCCTATTTATTTGTACAGAATTAAAACCTAATCCACGATAATAGGGTCTAGGTATCCTAAATTCAATCTCATTCGTTTTATCCCAACCCTCCAAAGCTTCCTCATAAGCTTTTTGGCTATCTCTAAAGTTTAGAGAGTACCATTTTCTTAATCCGGTAGAATCTTCTATTAATGTATAAGTTCTTGTTTTTATTACATTTCCAGAATCTTCAAGTTCATAATGTTTTATTAAACTAGGCTTACCAGGCATAACTTCTGAAATTTTTAAATCTGTAGATTGAGCATCCAAATAATTTACCTCTATATTATCGAAAGAGTGTAGGAAATCTATCATTCCTGAATAAAAAGTACCATAAAAAACTAAAGAAAAAATTTCATCTAAATCTATATATTGAGGATGTTCTGTTTCAAAAGTTCTTTGAGCAATTATTTTCTCATGTTTAATATATGCTTCATAGCCTTTTTCTCTAGCCATCTCAAATCTTTTATAATCACAATCAGGTACATGTAAAATATAATTCTCAAAATCTTTTGTTGCTAATATAATATCGACATAGGGCGGGGATAAGAATCCAGGATCTCTTGTTAAAGCAACTATTCTTGTATATCCTTGCAAATAACCACTTTTAAAAATCCCTGCCGTATAATATTCACAAGAATTATTTATAACACATGAGACATGATCTTGAAATAAATCTAAATCCTCTTTTAACAAAGTTAATTCCCCTTCAAAAAGATTTTTACTATACCTATCTTCTCTTTCAAGACAAACTTTATCGATATCATTTTCTTCCAAAATTTTACTTTCAATATAAGTATCGTCTTTTTCAAAAATATTTCTACTATAAAAAACACCTATAAACAATATTATTAATAAAGGCAATAATATTACTAACCAAAAAGGGAATTTACTTTTTTTAAGATTCTGCTCAACAGCAGACAAATTAATAACTTGATTAACTTCTTGTTTACTATTTTCCATATATCTATCAAAGAGTTTAGATAAATTCACAACTCTTTCAACTCAATATAGCATATATTTTTAAGTAAAAACATTGGATGAATTTCAACTTGCAAATGCAACAGTCTGTAAAACAGGATATAAAATAATTAAATAGATCCAGATAAATGTTAAACAATAAAATTGGGAGTTTTTTCCTAAAGCATAAAGTAATCTGGGGTGGATGGTGGTGGCAGGTTCGAACTTTTTTGAATCTTGAGACATCCTTTAATAATCCCTAACCATATATTTTTATACACAAATAAGATTTTTAAGATAGAATTTTAGTCATAACAAAGATTTCTAATTTTTTATCATTAACGTTATGTAAACCTTTTTTTACGACTTTATATCCTTGTTTTTTATAAAATTCTTTCGCAGTGATTGTGGCCTTAAGACTACATTCTTTGAATCCCAATTTTTTTAACGAATCTTCAGCTGTTTTAATAAGACGAGAACCAACACCCTTACCAATATAATCTTTGTGGATATAAAGACCCCAAAATTCTCCATTAAGTCCATGATCACAAAAACCAACTACTTTATCATCTTCAACGGCAACCCACCTTTTACATTTATCAGCACTATTACGGAAACGATTTGTATTAATTCGAGACAACCAAGCACGAATCTGTTCTTCCGTATAATCTTTAGAATTTACATTACGAATTGTTTGTCGAAAAAGACGAGCAATTGCTACATAATCTTCATCCTTTGCTAAGCGAATTTTCATAGAAATTTTGTTTATTTAAAATTTTAATTACAAGCCAAAAATCAAAATACCATACTACTATGAATAAGCTTTTCTGTATCTCACACTTCTTCCTAACCCAATTCTTTCGATTTTTTTTAATTTCAATAATGATTCGATAGCTTGTTTTACGGTTGGTCTGGCTATTTTAGTGTTTTTTACAACTTCTCTCACGCTTACTTCTTTTCCTTCTTCAATGCATCTCCAAACAAGAAGCTGTTTTTCGGATAGGATTTTCTCTATATTTTCCTTTGATAATAATTCAACCGCCATTTGAGATTGTTTTAAAACCATCTCAAAGAAGAAATCAAGCCATGGAGTTATATTTTCGTTTTTACCACCCATAGTTTTCTGACTTCTACGCAATGCAATATAATAATCCGGTTTATTATCTTCAACTAGTTTCTCATGAGAAACATAAGGCATATACAAATAGCCACATTTTAGTAAAAGTAGGTTGGTCAATACACGAGATACCCTTCCATTACCATCAGAGAAGGGATGAATTTTCAAAAATTCAACTAAAAAGTTTCCAATAATTAATAACGGATGATACTTTTCTTCTTTTAACATTTCAATCGTCCATTCTACTAATTCTTGCATTTGAATAGGTGTAAGATATGCGGGTGTAGTATCAAATAAGATACCGAGAGATTTTCCAGCCTCGTCTATCATATGCACCTTGTTTTCACCTTTTTTATACTCCCCTCTGTGCTCTTTATCTTTCTCAACATATATTAAGAGCTCTTTGTGAAAATGTTTTATGGTATTTTCATTAAATTTCAAGTTTTTCCAAGAATCAAAAACTTTTTCCAAAAGCTCATAATATCCCTTTACTTCTTGCCTATCACGGTCAGAAAATTTTTGGATATTAATTCCTTTCATCATTTTCTCAATATCTTCATCGGACAGACGTGCACCTTCGATACGGGTAGAAGCTCCTGTTGAAGTAATCAAAACTGATCTTTTTAATCTCCCCAACGCTTGAGGACCAAGTTTTGCACCTGTAACCCATTGTCCTTTCAACTCATCAATTTTGGCAATTTTGGAAACTAGAACAGATGGTATACTCTCTATTCTTTTAGAAAATCTGCGTTCCAATGAGTGTACTTTTGTATTCTTTTTCATAAACCAATCAGATGTTTTAACTATATCCAATTATATCCAATTAGAAAAATTAGTCAAGATAACTCATGATTCTCTCTATTTTAGTTTTTCAACCCAATCTTTGACACTAAGTTTATAGCTATTCAATCCTACCTAGCTTTTAATTATGGCGAATTTGCCATAATTTTAAACAAAAATTTAAGAGACTTCTATAAAAAAAGAGAAATGGGGTGGATGGTGGGACGA
>PWMA01000095.1 GCA_003558335.1 Candidatus Methanofastidiosia archaeon
TAACGGAATACTTACAAACGGTTATAGAGTAAACACTTTAGAGAAAAATAATGATATTTGGAAGTTCCATGAAACTGAGGCTGGATGGCCAGGAGATTATACAATTTTTTTCCCAGATGGAGGAAGTGTAACAATATATTGATTATTGGTAGTTGATGCGCTGGACGAAGTAATAGGATATGATACGGTATATTTAAAACTTGAAGGTGGAGATCCTTTGGATTTCTCTACCTCAACAACAAATTTATCAGGTAATACACCTTTGAGAGTTGGAGATTTAATTTCCTTTTCTTCATATTCCCAAGGTATCAAGTATGAGTATACCTATCAACTGTCCAATATCGCAAGAGATGGCAACTCTATATCCTTCGCATTGATTGATGAAACAATTTACATTGATTTTGTTGGAACAAATGTAAAGATAGTCGATATTTTTGAGGACACATTTAGACTAACATTAAAAGAGGTAGGAAGCCTAGATGCTCTTGATGTCGAAATAAAAATTGGAGAGCCAAATAGGTTTTCTACTTATACAAGAGGATTGGTACAGGGAACTTGGACAAATTTTGGGAATTATTCTGGAACCATAAGGGCTTTGTCCTATGATGGAACTAATGGCCATATAATCCTAAATATTGTTCCTTACAAAAGGAGTATAACAAAAATAGAAAAACCTGGCGAAATGCACTCTATAATTTCTGCTAAAAGAATAGTTTCTATAATGGACGCTGGAAATGTGAGGACTTACTATGTTTCACTAGTTATGGGGAGGAAAAGACTATGAACAATAGATCTCAATTTTTTATATTTGCAGCAGTTCTTGTGATATTTTCTTTATTGGCCATTCAATATTCTCTACTATCACATAGACAGATCTCTCAATCTGTTGGTGATGTAAGATACTCAGATATACCTTATATTTCAAACTATATAGAAAGTTCTTTTAGAGATACAACTCAAAATGCTTTTGAAGAGATATATAGAACAGGAGATCTTAGCTCCATCCATAATGCCTTTGCAGGTTTATATTCTGCCCATTATGCAATTGAAGAACGAGAACTAAATTATTATTTATCAAAGCTAGATGTGGGAATAGAAGTTACTAAATCAAGCAATATAACATTTGACGATGACATACTATTTCTCGGACCTTCTATATTTGAAATTGGAAACTTTAATAGAAAAATTTTAATTGACACCAGAAGGGTTTCAGATTCACCTAAAACATATATAATGATTTCAGACATAGGGGAGTTTGAAGTTGCTCCTTCCGATAAAAATTCTGAAGTTTCACCTTCTAATCCCTATGTAATTCATAGAAACAATCAGAAAATATATAGGGAGTCTAATTACTCTGCTGGATCAAGAATTGTCCATAACAATAGATCATATACTATCGGAGAAGACCGAATTTCTTACGGAGGACTACGAAACGTTGAAAATCTTGCACCTTTTTTAGATAACTATTCCCTAGATATGTCTAGCGATTATGTTTCTGTCTTGGGCCCAGGTGGAAATCAACTAACTATTGAAGGCAGCACTGAGTTTTATGAGGGTGACGTTTTCTTTTTAGATAAATACCTAATAAAAATTAATGAAATCAATTATATTCCTAATGGTTTAAGAGACGACTACGTTAGATATACAATACTAAATATACAAATCTCTCTTCAAGAAACTGAAAGAAGAAGGCAGTGGTTTGATCCCAACGAAACCCCAGGGCTGAGATACGGACTTATTGATGTAATGGCAATAAGGGAAAATGGCGTTAGGACCACTCCTATCAGGACAGGAGATACGGTCGTTATTTCCTCTACAATTCACAATGATCTTGAAGCTTCCATATCTGACAAAGACATTACTGGAATAAACAATCTTGGAAGCTCAATAAAAATCTGGGAAATACTGAATGTCAACTTGATTAACAATGAAGGAACTTTTGAGTCAGAGGGTTCTAGATATAGAGTAAAAATTGATACAGTTCTTAACAAAATAGTTGGAATATATGAGATTTCTGGAACATCTGAAACGTTAATTGATATTGAAAGATGTTATAGAGATGCACTGGGGAATCTAATATGTGAATCCGCCTATCCTATTGAAGAGGGATTTGAATTTAATTTAAGAGGGGATCAATATGTAGTTCGAAGCATATCCATTAACTCAGTTAGTTTTCTAAGGAGCGATGCCAATACTTTAGATGTCCGGATAGATATACCTGAAAACGATACGGATCCTAGTTATGGAGAGTTTAGATTGGGGGGCCGCACACACGCTGTTCGCTTAGTTAGGGATGAATTTGGAAATGTAGATCCCTATCAAGCAATACTTGAAACTGAAATGGGCCCCAATGTCAATCTAAAAATCGGAGATCCTGCAGTTCTAGAAAATTACCTTTTAGTTTTAGATAGCGTTTCTTTTTTAGGAACTGATGAAAAATACCATGTTTACTTTAAATACTTTGATATGGCTCAAGAAATGAAACAGTTTCCGGTTGGAAAAACAAGGCTCTTTCATGGATGGAAAAATGAAGAATATAAAGTTGTTAATACATGGAAATATAGCTATACAAATGGAAAAATAACAATTGAATCGGAAACTCCTTCATTTACTGAAGATACAAATGGAGCTTTAATAACTCCGGATGGGATTCTTGCATGTTTTTCATCAATTAATGAACAGAACTTTTTCGAATACAATCTATATTATCCCAAACAAGGGCAAGATATCTTTTTAGGAGATACTCTAGTTTCATTTGAAGAAATCAATACCACAAGGAACTATGTTAAAATCAGGATTGATGAGAATAAAAGCGGAGACATAAGTGAAACAGATGGGTACATTCACGTTAATGGATCTACTCACCTAACTGAAAATGATGTCTTTTATTGTGGAGGAGTTGGATTCAAAATAGTTTCTATAATTCCACACTATGAAGATGATATTGGAAGAGTTTTATTAAAGAGAGTTCCTTATTACCAATATGTTCCAATTCTGGAACGCTCAGATAGATCCAATATAGAGGAGTTTACAACCATAATATCTTCTTATAAATATAATGTAACAAGGCCAGGAGAATATTTGATCGTGTTTAACTATTCATTTGAAGTAGAAGGAATAAGAAAAGAAACAAACCAATATTATAACTTTAAAGTTAATCAATAGTTTTATTTTTGCTTTCAATACCGATAACTATTTATATGCATTAATAGAAACAAATAATAGAGGAATAAACCATGAGAAGAAAAGGGGCCCTTAAACTGATAAAAAAATTAAAGGAATCGGACATACTAATAGATAGTAAACCTAAGTCCAATTATGAAAAGCTCAAAAAAAAGAGCGAGATTGATTTTTTAAAAAAGGAAGGAGCTGCACTTGGGGGCACAAGGGAAATTTCTTCTTCAGAACAAATATCAGAAGAAGCAAAGCAAGAAATATCTGAGAAAGTTAAGAGCGATGTTTCAAAAGAAGTTGCATCTTCTGTTAGCAGTGCAACTTTTGTCTTATCAGGCCCTGTTACAATACAAGGAGGAAGACTACCTTCATTGGAAGAAGAAAAAAATGTGATAATGAAGGATCAGGATATACTAGTCATTCCTCAGAAATGGAAAATGCATGATTATTCAGGA
>PWMA01000054.1 GCA_003558335.1 Candidatus Methanofastidiosia archaeon
GGGTGAAAAGAAAGGAGATGTAAAATTATATGCACTTAGCACTTGCGTTTGGTGTGGAAAGACAAAAGAATTATTGGCCGAATTAGGAGTTGAGTTTGACTATATTTTTGTTGATTTATTAAATGCTGATGAAAAACAATGTGCCATAGATGAGGTGAAAAAATATAATAAAAGCTGCTCTTTTCCTACTTTGGTAATAAACGAAGATAAAGTAATAGTAGGATTTAAAGAGGCAGAAATAAAGGAGGTTTTATCTTAATGTATGATGATATCTCTGAAGATAAAATTAACAAATTTTATGAAAAACTAAAAAGAGATACAGAAGCAGGCGGTTACTTCCTAAATCCAGATGCAGAGTTTACAAAAAAACTTGTAAGAGGACTTATAGTAAACGAGAACAGATATGGATATCAAGCATGCCCTTGTAGGATGGCCAGTGGTACAAAAGAGGAAGACCTTGACATAATATGTCCCTGTGACTATAGAGATCCAGACTTAAATGATTTTGGAACTTGTTATTGTGCACTTTATGTTTCAAAGGAAGTCTTAGATGGTAAAATAGAGCTTGGGCCTATCCCAGAAAGAAGACCTCCTGAAGAAGAAAGAAATAAACAGAAAAAGGAAAAAATAGAGAGTATCGGCTCTTTAAGTTACCCTGTTTGGCGGTGTAAAGTATGTGGTTATCTTTGTGCAAGAGATAATCCTCCTGAAACTTGTCCTGTATGTAAGGTTAAAAAAGATAGATTTGAAAGATTTTTATAAATTATTTTTTTTATCTAACATATAATATGCAACATACAAGAGTAGACCATTTACAATAATAGAGTATGTCATCATCCCAATAACAAAGAGCCTTAGCCTTCCGATGAAATTAACTATTTCTTGCTTTATATCTTCATAATGCGAAACAGAAGATTTTACATCTGAAAAATCTGTTTTTGCAGATTCAAGATTTAGCTTTAACTCTTCTACACTTGCTATAATACTTTCAAATCTAGATATATCTTCATTTAAATCAGAAACTAAACCGCCAAGACCTAGGGCGCTCAAAGTAGCAACAAATGACCTCATATTGGCGATTCTTTGCCTATATTCATTTGGGTCAATTTCTTCTAAGTACAGATTAAATTCGTCTATATTTTCATCGAAAGCATCTATGTTGTCTTTGATGAGATCTATACTGTCAAATAAGGGTATAACCTCTTTGTATACATTATTAATATTTATTAAAGTATAGGAAGATATTGAAACAGAAAATATTAATCCAATTATTGAGATACCTATCAATACTTTTCTAAACTTTTCTTTATCCATTTATGCACCTCAACATTTCATTTATATTTGCATCAGTTTTAACGGAAACAGGTGAAAAATGAGTAACTGATGCACTAAATCCTAATTCTTCTAACCTTTTAACTATTTCTTCAGTTTTTGGAATCTTGGTCTTGTATATGTGGGCGATCTCATGAATGTCATAAAAAAGAGGAATATCAATTTCATTTTTGATTGTTTTTAATAGAGCTAAGGGTTTATCTTTTAGAAATTCCATTGACTCATACTCCTTAATACAATCCCCAACAAATATACTATCTTTTATTTCTGATATCCATAAGGGATGAGAAAACGATATTTTTTCATTGCAATTTGGACAGAAGAAATGGTACTCCTTTGTTGCCTTTCTATATCCGCATTTACATTTTATTGCAAATCCCAATCGATCTAGATTCTTATTTGTTCTTTGTTTTCCATACTTTATTTCAAAGTAAATCCTAATAAAATGTTCTTTTGTATAAGACAACAAAGGTCTAGGAGAAAGGTTGTATTTTGCAGCATTTCTAACTACCTTACCTATCAATATCCTGACTGCCAATTCATGTGCAAAGCTACATTTTAATGGTTTAGAATCATATTTTCTTCTACAAGAAGAAGCGTGTGCACCTGTCAAGGCCGAGGTATCCGTTGCAGTTAGGAATAGATAAGAATCATTTTTTAAAATTCTAAAACCTCCATCTAAAAACTTTACTGGAGAGCCAAAAGGGTCAATATCGACTACATCGAATTTGCCATAAATGTGATTAAAATCAGATTTTGTAACTAGAGCATTAATAGAATTTAAACCTAAATTTCTTTCAATAAGTCTTGTGGCTGCGGGATTATGATCGTTAAATTGAACTTCAGCATTTGATTCTAAGATGTATCTGATACCCCTTATACCTGAACCTGATAGCCCATCAAGTACTTTTTCAGAGCTCCTTAATTTAATAGCATTCATAACTGAAACTGATATGTCTCTAGAAAAGGCCATTTTAGGATTATAAAATACAGGAGTTTTAGCGGTTATTTTTTCAAATTTTGGAACCTCAATTTTTGCCTTGCCTTCAGATATTTTGCACAACTCCATCAATTTCTATTTTATATAGTTTCATTTATAAACTTTAATCAGTTTTTTCGAAATATGAAAAATAAATATATATCGATTAAAATTAATAATATTTCATTTGATATGGAAGGGCAAAAAGTTTCTGTATCTGGGAAAGTAACCGACATATACAAAACAAGCGGACCGCTTGTTTTTAGGATATATGATGGCAATGAGATTAGGGCAGTTGTATTCAATCCAGATGAAAATTTTTATTCTTTAAAACTTGGAGATTATATAAGATTTAATGGAACTTTATCTGTAAGAAGAGAAAATGTTGAACTGCAAATAGATGATTTTGAGAAACTAAATCAAGAAGAGATTAACACTGTACAGAAGAGAATTGATAAAAATATTTTAGATAAAATAAAAAGAGATACAGAAGATTTTCTTGTTAGCTCTAAAATCTATAAGAATATGGAAGATGAATTTCTACAAGCGATGGCCTCTATAAAAAAAGCGGTATTAGAAGAAAGATTGATTTTTATAAGACACCACAATGACTGTGATGGGATAGTTTCAGGTATTGCTTTAGAAAAGGCAATTGCCGCTTATGCAGAAAAAGAGAACAAGAAGGATTTAAAAATATTCAGAAAACCTTGCTTCCCGCCTTATTACGGAATTGAAGATGCATTAAAAGATATAGAGACTTCTTTTAATTTTTCTAAAAAAAGACCATTTGTAATAATTGTTGATAACGGTAGTACTGTAAGTGATTTGGAAGGTATCTTTAGAACAACTATTTATGATTTTGAAATTGGAGTTATAGATCATCACCCTCCTTCTAAAAATCACGATGGGAACTACATAATTGACGAATATGTCTCGTTTCACATAAATCCTCATATTTACTCTGGTGATTCAAATATATGCACAGGAATGTTAGCTTATGAACTAGCAAGAATGATTGATTCAGACTTAGATAACTATGCGATGCATCTGCCTGCTCTAGCAGGAGTTGGTGATAAATCAAAAGGAAGTGAAATGGAACTGTATCTTGAAATCTCACCTATTAAAAGAGAAGAGCTTGAAGATATAAAACTCACATTAGATCATGAATCCTATTATTTAAGAAGATCAAGCTTTAATGAAATAATTGAAGATATATTAATGATTGGAGATGGCAAAAGAGGTAAACTGTTAAGAGAAAGTGTAATCAGCGAAATAGAAAAAAAGAGAGTTTCTCAGTGGGAATTAATTAAAAAAC
>PWMA01000140.1 GCA_003558335.1 Candidatus Methanofastidiosia archaeon
AAAACGTCGCCTCCTTTTACTTCAGACTCAGGCCTTATGAATCCATCAATGTCAAGATTCTCATATGCTTCAGGACCTCTGTAGCCACTTACAGATTCTTCGGGAACCTCAAATTTATCCTGTTGTCCTCCAGGATATCTTCTCTCATCTGAATCATAAGTTCTAAAAAAAGTTGTCCTGCCTAAACCACGGTCTACTGAGCTCTTGTTGATAATTAGAGCGTCTTCAATATTGTATCCTAAGTAAGAAAGAACAGCGACAACAAAGTTTTGACCAGCAGGTCTGTTATTAAATCCAACTGCGTCCATTACCTGAGTCTTAACGATGGGCATCTGAGGATAATACATCAAATGTCCTCTTGTTTCAACTTTTAGTTTGAAGTTGGATTGTGAAAAGCCAAGTCCTTGTTTTGCCATTCCAGCGCCATAAGAGTTTCTTGGTGCTGCATTATGCTCCGCAAATGGAACAATAGAAGCACATACCCCAAGGATAGATGGTGAATAGATTTCAAGGTGTGTGTGATCAAGTGTTAAATCTTCTTCTGAAAATGCTATAAGAGTATTCTCTTCCTCTTCGGCATCCAAGTATTCTATTACTCCTTCAGCTATTAGATCATACCATCCTTTGGATCTTTTTTGAATTGATTTTATATAATCTTCAGTTAAAAGTGATTTGCCACCTTCTACAATTATAAGAGGTCTTCTAACTCTTCCAGGATCACAATTGATATGGATTTCATTTGTCATCCTATAGTATACAATGTTTACTTCATTGTCAATTTTGCCTTTTCTTCTGTCTTTTCTTACAGTTTTCGCATATGAGTTACCATCTCTTACAAAACCGATAAGATTACCGTTTAAATAAACATATGTCATTACTTTAAGACCAGATACATCCGTAATCTGTTCCAAACCCAAGGAAAAAAGATAGTTTTGGATATCAAGCTCATTTGATCCTACTGAGATATATGACATTAAAGCCATATTTTTAACAAGACCGCAGTTTGGGCCTTCAGGAGTTTCACTTGGGCATATTCTTCCCCAGTGGGTTGGATGAAGATCTCTGGCTTCAAAGTGAGGTTGTGTTCTTGAAAGTGGAGAAAGAACTCTCCTTAGATGTGAAAATCTTGACATAAAATTTGTATCATCCATAAGCTGACTTATACCCATCCTGCCCCCAGGCCAAGTACCTGTGGCCATTGCGTACCTTACTCTTTCTGTCAATACGTCTGCTCTAATTGATTTCTTTACGAAGTCCCCTTCATTTCCTTCTTCAAATCTTCCTCTTGCATATGTTCTTTCAAGTTGATATTTTATATCCCTAGTAAGTTGGACGAATGATAATCTAAATAAATTTTCTAATAGATCCCCCGCCAGTTTTAATCTTTTATTTGCATAGTGATCTTTATCATCAGCCTCTCTTTTTCCAAGAGAGAGTTCAATGACTCTATTTGCCATAATCCCAAGGTAATATGCTTTTCTTAGCCTATCATTTTCCTCTGTACCGATATGAGGTAAAAGGTATTTATCTAGTGCCATTTCTGCTCTTTTCAGGCGATACTCTTTTTGTTGACCCATGGCCAATCTCTTTCCAAGATAATCTGTTGCTAACTCTTTATCAGTTATATCCATTGATTCTTCTAAGTTATCCAAAAGCTCCTTCTGGATGTCTTTTTCTGAAGAAACTGCATTTACAATATCTATATCCTTTTCTAAACCTAAGGATTTCATTAAAGTTACAAAAGGAATTTTTCCAGGGAGGGATGGGAATGAAACCCTAAGTAATCCGTCCTTTTTTCTCTCAACTGTAACTAATGCTCTAAATCCACTTCTAGTTGAAAATACTTTTGCAATAGATACTTGCAATCTCTCATCAATTTCAACTAATATCCTGTTTGGCGCCAAATCTTCTATGGCAACGACAACTCTTTCTGCACCATTTATTACAAAATAACCTCCAGGGTCTCTTGGATCTTCTCCTTTCAAAATTAATTCATCCCTTTCCAGACCATGAAGACTACATGCTCTAGATTTTAGCATTATAGGGAGTTTACCTATTTCCACCTCTACTGGCTCTCTTTCCTTTTCATCTATAACTGGAATAAACTCAAGATAAAGAGGAACGACATAGGAAAGACTTCTGAGCCTAGCTTCTTGTGGAAAAAAATCTCTTTTTGAGCCATCTGCTTCCTTGTATACTGGTTCTCCAGCCCTTATATTACCAAATTTAACATAAAATCCTTCGATATCTGTTTCAATCGTAGATTGCTCATTGATAACTTCTTGAAGTCTTTTTCCAACAAAGTCGTTGAAAGAGTCAAGATGTTGTCTAACGAAACCTTTTTCATTAAAAAATGACTCAATAACCATCCATCTATCCAACTAATATCACCTCTATTCTTCCCCCGATTCTTCTTCAATTATCTCTTCAATTAAGTCTTCATCTAATTCTTGTTTTAGATCTTCACCAATTACATATCTGTAGAAAACACTTTTTCCTGCAGGAGACTGGTCTCTTGTTATTTTAATCACGTTTCCAGGCTTTGCCCCAATAATTTTTACAACGGGGTCTGTGTCTAAAATTAAGGGGAGTTTATCATATGTTATATTGTATTTGTCCAAAAGTTCATTAGATTCTTCTTCAGTAAGAATAGTATGTTTGGGAACAAATTCATTATCTAATATATTAATCTTTTTTTTCGTCATTATTACCTCTCCCAGATATGGCGGGCTCGAGGGGATTCGAACCCCCGACTCCCGGCTTAAAAGGCCGGTGCTCTAACCAGACTGAGCTACGAGCCCGAGTAAAAGGAGTTTTTTTTGTAAAAAGCCTCTCCAGGGTGCAGATTTCTGTTTTTGGAATTGAAAATGGAGTGCTATTTAAGCTTTTTGGTGACTTCCTGAAGACGCTTACAACAAGAATTTTATCACCTATTTTTATTAATGGTCAATACCAATTTTGTAGTTATGAGCATTATAGCGCCCGAGCCGGGATTTGAACCCGAGTCACAGGAGTGACAGTCCTGAATGATGGGCCTGGCTACACCACTCGGGCATAATGATGCAAATCCCTCAATATAAAATGCATATTTAAGCCTTTCCATATTTTTTCACAGAAACTCTTTTAAGACATTTCTAAGTACTATTTTAAAGGTGATTTAGTGCGTCCAAAAGTTATGATTCACAACAAAAATATTACAAGAGAAAAAAATAGCAGAGGATTCTCTTTAGGAGAGTTAAAGCAGGCCAATATAACAGTCAATCGAGCAAGTTCGCTAGGAATAGTTTTAGATTCTAGAAGAAAAACAGTTTACACAAATAATATAACGCTACTAAAAGATTTACTCAAAGATAATATTGAAGCTAAAAAACAGAGGAAAATCAAAGCAGAAAAGCAGATTGAAGAAGTAAAGCCAGAAAAGAAAGAGAAGAAAAAATTATTTTCCAGAAAGAGTGTTGAAGAAAAGAAAGAGAAGACAACTGCTAAAAAGACTGCTTCTAAGAAAAAAGCTACTGAAGAAAAGAAAGCTGAAGCTAAGGAAGTAAAACCAGAAAAAGCAAAGAAGACAACTGCTAAAAAGACTGCTTCTAA